>NZ_DASRBZ010000050.1:0-10902 GCF_035653355.1 Mycobacterium sp.
AGCGGGATTGCGAATCTCCCGGCCGGATTTCGCAGTGGCGTTACGCTCGCGCGAAGCTGGCACAGTTAACCCCGGGCCTTGGCCCGCGCGCGGCTGCGGGCCCGCGCGGTGGCGTCCAGCTCGACCTTGCGGACCCGCACGATCTCCGGCGTCACCTCGACGCATTCGTCGGGCGCGCAGAACTCCATGGCCCGTTCCAGGTCCAGCTCGAGCGGCTTGGCCAGGGTTTCCATCACGTCGGCGGTCGACGACCGCATGTTGGTGAGCTTCTTCTCCCGGGTGACATTGATGTCGAGATCCTCTGGGCGTGGGTTGATTCCGACGACCATGCCCTCGTACGTTTCTTGCCCCGGCTCGACGAAGAACTGGCCCCGGTCGGCCAGCTGCAGCAACGCGTACGCGGTGACGGTGCCGGAGCGGTCCGACACCAGCGAGCCGCTGTGGCGGGTGCGGATCTCCCCCGCCCACGGCCGGTAGCCGTCGAACACCGCATGGGCGATACCCGTGCCGCGGGTCTCGGTCAGGAAGTCGGTGCGCCACCCGATCAGCCCGCGGCTGGGCACCGTGAAATCCATCCGCACCCATCCGGTGGCGTGGTTGACCATCTCGACCATGCGGCCCTTGCGCGCGCCCATCAACTGCGTGACCGCGCCGACGTACTGCTCCGGGCAGTCGATGGTCAGCGCCTCGAACGGCTCATGCAGTTTGCCGTCGACGGTCTTGGTCACCACCTGTGGCTTGCCGACGGTCAGCTCGAAACCCTCTCGCCGCATCTGCTCGACCAGCACGGCCAGCGCCAGCTCGCCGCGGCCCTGCACTTCCCAGGCGTCGGGCCGGCCGATGTCGAGCACCCGGATCGACACATTGCCCACCAGCTCGGCGTCGAGCCGTGCCTTGACCATCCGCGCGGTGAGCTTGTGGCCGGGCACCTTGCCGGCCAGCGGCGACGTGTTGGTTCCGATGGTCACCGAGATCGCCGGCTCGTCGACGGTAATCCGGGGCAGCGCAACGGGATTGGCGGGGTCGGCGAGCGTGTCGCCGATCATGATGTCGGGTATGCCCGCGACTGCCACGATGTCCCCGGCTTCTGCTTCCTCGGTGGGTGAACGCTCCACCCCTTCGGTGGCTAATAGCTCGGTGATCTTCGCGGCAGCGACGACGGGTTCGCCGTCGATTTCGCGCAGCCACGCCACCTGCTGTCCCTTACGCAACCGGCCGTTGTAGACGCGGATCAACGCCAACCGGCCCAAGAACGTCGACGCGTCGAGATTGGTGACGAGCGCCTGAAGCGGAGCGTCCGGGTCGCCGCTGGGCGGCGGGATGTGCTGCAACAAAACATCAAACAGCGGATCGAGGTTGTCGCCCTCGGGAAGCTGGCCGTCGGCGGGCGGCACGGTGCTGGCCACGCCAGCGCGCCCGGAGGCATACAGCGTCGGCAGACCGAGAGCTTCCTCAGCGGCCTTGGCCGCTTCGTCGTCGAGATCGGCCGCGACGTCGAGCAGCAGATCATGGCTGGCATCGACGACCTCGGCGATGCGGGCGTCGGGCCGGTCGGTCTTGTTGGCGACGAGGATCACCGGCAGATGTGCGGCCAGCGCCTTGCGCAGCACGAACCGGGTCTGCGGCAGCGGGCCTTCGGCGGCGTCGACCAGCAACAGGACCCCGTCGACCATCGACAGCCCGCGTTCCACCTCACCGCCGAAGTCGGCGTGGCCAGGGGTGTCGATCACATTGATGACCGTGACGCTGCCGTCGGGGTGATGACGGTGCACGGCGGTGTTCTTGGCCAGGATCGTGATGCCTTTTTCCCGCTCGAGGTCACCCGTGTCGAGCACGCGCTCTTTGGCTTCGCCGCGCTCTTGCAACGCGCCGGACTGCCGCAGCATGGCGTCGACCAGTGTCGTCTTGCCATGGTCGACGTGGGCAACGATGGCGACGTTGCGAAATTGCACCGGGTGATTCTGGCAGTGGTTGGCGCCGACCGCGAAATGCAGCTGGCCGCGGGTCCGCAGTCTCGACTGGCCCGCGGTCACCAACCGGGGCGGCGCGGCGCTGCCCCGACCAATTCATCGTCGACGACCTCGCGACTGCGGTAGACGATGTAAGGCCGGAACAGATACGCGATCGGAACGCTGAACGCGTGCACCAGTCGGGTGAACGGCCACAGGGCGAACAGCAGCAGCGCGATCGTCGCATGCACCTGGAAGTAGAACGGCGCCTGCAGCATCAGATCGCCGCGCGGGTCCAGCACAAAGATCGACCGAAACCAAACCGACACGTTCTGCCGGTAATCGTGCACCGCGCCGTAGTGCGTGGCCCCCATCATCGTGCAGCCCATGCCGGCCACCATTGCGCACACCAGCACCGGGTACATCAGCTTGTCGCTCAGGGTGGTGGCAAGGCGCACCGGTCCGCTGGTCCATCGTCGATAGATCAGCAACCCGATGCCGATCAGGGCGGCGACCCCGGCGGGCGCACCGAGGATCAGCGCCTGCAGGTGGTAGAAGTGGTCGCTCATCCCGATGTCCTCGGTCAGCCACTCGGGAATGCATAGGCCCATGATGTGGCCCATGATCACCATCAGGCTGCCGAAGTGAAACAGCGGGCTGCCGATGGCCAGTAGCCGCGACTCGTAGATTTGTGAGGATCGGCTGGTCCACCCGAACTTGTCGTAGCGGTACCGCCACCAGGTGCCGACGGCGGCGATCGACAGCGAGACATATGGTGCGACGTCCCAGAAGATTTCGGTAAGGCTGGTGTGGGCCATCTCAGGTTCCGCCGGTTCGTTTGGGTGGCACGGTCAAGGTAAACGGTTGCAAGCCAACGGCTTCGGCCGGGGGGCCCTGCGCGGCGAGCCGTTGCGCCCGGCGCACATCTTGGTCGGTCACGGCCGGGAGCGTTTCGCACACCGCGGCGATGACGTGTTCGTACGGCGACTGCGCGTCCCGCAACGCCCCCAGCAGCACGTCGATGGGCACACGATGCTCGACCAGCAGCCGGCGCCCCGCCTCCGGATCGACCGTCCCGGCGAACTCGAGCACCACCGGAAGGTGGTCGGGGGCCTCTGACTTCGGCGGTTCGACACCGGCGGCGCGGTATGCCGCGGCGAAAGCCAGCATTTCCCTGCCCCGATTGCGGGTGTCGCCGGCGGTCCAATAGGTCAGGTACATGGTCGACCGCCGGCGCATATCAAAGGTCTCGACATATTCGGCGGCGGCGGTCAGCGGCTCGGTGGCGCGCAGCGCGGCGACGGTGCGCCCCAGCAGTTCGGCAACGGTTCCGTCCAGGTGGGCCAGCAGGCGTTCCACCGTGTCGAGTCGCTCGTCACGCTGTTCGTCGGGATAGGCCAACAGGAGCGAAGCCGCCTGCCACACCAACCGGTCACGCAGTTCGGACCCTCGGGATCGCGCGCGGAGCCTCACTGCTGTTGCTGCCCTTCGGGAAACATCCCGGTCGGCACGTCGCGACCGTCCCAGTTCAGCAGATTCACTCGGGACGAACCATTGCCGTTGCTGGACCCGCCGGCGCCCGCAGGATGCTTGAGCGTGTGGAAGGTCTCCACGCTGACCGGCACCGGTGCGTCGGCTGCACCGAACGGGCCTGCTTCGTACATGCCCGGGCCGCCATCGCTGTCCAGCGAGCACCCGGCCAACTGGTCCAGTTCGCGGGCCTCGGCTTTGTACGCAGTCGGAATGACGTACCGCTCTTCGTATTTCGCGATCGCGAGCAAGCGGTACATCTCGTAGATCTCTTCTTCGGTCATCCCGACGGCATGGGGTATCTGCGGTTGCGTCTCACGCCCCAGATTGATGTCACGCATATAGGAGCGCATCGCCGACAACCGTCGCAGGACCTGCTCGACCACGCTGGTGTCGCCGGCCGTGAACAATTCGGCCAGGTATTGCATCGGGATACGCAGCGCGTCCAAGGCGCCGAAGAGGTTCCCCAGGTCTTCCCCGTCGTGGCCCTCGCGGCTGACCGCGTCCACTACCGGCGACAGCGGCGGGATGTACCAGACCATCGGCATGGTGCGGTATTCCGGGTGCAACGGCAGCGCGACTTTGTATTTGTTGATCAGCGCGTAGATCGGTGAGCGTTGGGCGGCCTCGATCCACTCGTCGGAGATTCCTTCGGCCTGCGCGGCGGCGATCACCTCCGGATCGTTGGGGTCCAGAAAGACCTGGCACTGCGCCTGGTACAGATCGGTGTCCTTTTCCACCGACGCCGCCTCCAGCACCCGATCGGCGTCATAGAGCACCAGCCCGAGGTAGCGCAACCGGCCCACACACGTTTCCGAGCAGATGGTCGGCATGCCGACCTCCATGCGCGGGTAGCACAAGGTGCATTTCTCAGCTTTGCCGGTCTTGTGGTTGAAATACACCTTCTTGTACGGGCATCCCGACACACACATCCGCCAGCCGCGGCAGCGGTCCTGGTCGACGAGCACGATGCCGTCTTCGGTGCGCTTGTACATTGCACCGGACGGGCACGACGCCACGCAGGACGGGTTGAGGCAGTGCTCGCAGATCCGCGGCAGATAGAACATGAAGGTTTCTTCGAGCGCAAGCTTGACGTCCTCGTTCACCTTCTTCAGGACCGGGTCGTCGCGCATCGTCTCGGTGGAGCCGGCCAGGTTGTCGTCCCAGTTCACCCCCCACTCGATTTTCATCGGGTTGCCGCTGATCTGGCTACGCGGTGCGGCGGTCGGGAACGTGTCCCCTGCCGGGGCGGTGGTGAGGTTTTCGTAGTCGTAGGTCCACGGCTCGTAGTAGTCACCGATGGTGGGCAACTTGGGGTTGGCAAAAATCCGCAACAGCTTGGCGATGCGCCCGCCGTCGCGAAGCCGCAACCGGCCCTTCTTGTCACGGATCCAGCCCCCGCGCCAGCGCTCCTGGTCTTCGTAGGTCCGCGGATAGCCCACGCCCGGCCGGGTTTCGACGTTGTTGAACCACACGTACTCGGTTCCGGTGCGATTCGTCCACGCCTGCTTGCAGGTGACCGAACAGGTGTGGCAGCCGATGCACTTGTCGAGGTTCATCACCATCGCAAGTTGCGCCATGACTTTCATCGGTGGCCCCGCTCCCCATGCTTCGGCAGATGCATCAGTACTGCACCTTCTGGTCGCGCCGGCGCACTATGGTCACCTCGTCGCGCTGATTGCCGGTCGGGCCAAGGTAGTTGAAGGCGAACGCGTGCTGGCCGTAGCCGCCGGCGAGGTGGCTGGGCTTGATGCGCACCCGAGTGAGCGCATTGTGGTTGCCGCCGCGCTTGTTGTTGGTCTCGGTGCGCGGAGTGTCGACGGTGCGTTCCTGCACGTGGTAGACGAACACCACGCCGTCGGGCATCCGGTGCGAGACGATGGCCCGGCACACATAGATGCCGTTGGCGTTGACCGCCTCAACCCAATCGTTGTCGCGGACATTGATTTTCGCCGCGTCGGCTGGGCTCATCCACATGGTCGGACCGCCGCGCGACAGCGAGAGCATGTAGAGGTTGTCCTGATAGGTGGAGTGAAAAGACCACTTGGAGTGCGGGGTCAGGTACCGCACGGTGAGCCCGATGCCGTCTCCGGTGGGGCCGAGCTCCGGAGCGTTGAACAGCCGCGTCATGTCCAGCGGTGGCCGATAGACGGGCAGGTGCTCACCGAGTTCCTCGATCCAGTCATGGGCGAGGTAGAAGTGCATGCGTCCGGTGAGCGTGTGAAACGGCTTGAGGTGCTCGATGTTGATCGTGAACGGCGCGTAACGGCGACCACCGGTCTCGCTGCCGGACCACTCCGGGCTGGTGATCACCGGAACCGGACGGGCCTGCGTGTCGGCGTAGGTGATGCGCTTTTCTTCGCTGCCCTCGGCCAGGTGGGCCAGCCGCTGCCCGGTCCGCTTTTCCAGCTCGTGGAAACCCTCGACGGCTAGCCGGCCGTTGGATGTGCCGGACAGTAGCAGTATCACATCGGCCATTCTGTTGGCCGTTGTAATGGCCGGACGGCCTTGGCCGGCACCGGAGTTCATCACGCCGAACTTCGCGGCCAATTGCTCGACTTCCTGGAAGGGATGCACGGTGACGCCTTTGACCGTCAGCCCGAATTTGTCGACCAGCGGGCCCAGTGTGACCCACTTGTCGTAGATCGCACCGTAGTCGCGTTCCACCACGGTGAGCTTGCTCATTGTCTTGCCCGGTATCGGCACTTCGCCGGTATGCCGCCAATCACGCTCTGTACCATCGGGATACGCCAACGCATCCGGGGTGTCGTGCCCCAGTGCGGTGAGCACCACATCGCTGCGGGTACCGAGGTGACGCTTGGCCATCGCGCTGAACGTGCGCGCGATCGCACCGAAAGCATCGAAGTCCGAACGGGTTTCCCACGGCGGGTCGGTGGCCGGGCTGAACGCGTGCACATACGGGTGCATGTCGGTGCTGGACAGATCGGCCTTCTCGTACCAAGTAGCGGCCGGCAGCACAATGTCGGACACCAACGTCGTCGAGGTCATCCGGAAGTCGATCGACATCATCAGATCGAGCTTGCCTTCCGGAATCTCCTTGTCCCAAGCGACATCTGTGGGCCGAACCCCGTCGCCCGGGGCGTCGCCCTGGACGTTGGAGTCGGTTCCCAGGAGATGGCGCAGGAAGTACTCACCGCCCTTGCCTGACGAGCCGATCAGGTTGGCTCGCCACACCGTGAGTACCCGCGGCCAGTTGACGGGATTGTCGGGATCGCTGATCGCCAGATTCAGCTTGCGCTGCCCCAGTTGTTCGGCGACGTATTCTCCGACGTCACGGCCGGCCGCCTTCGCTTCGTCGGCCACGTCGAGACTGGACCGGTCGAACTGCGGGTAGAACGGACTCCACCCCATCGCCGTTGCGGAGGCCAGCAGGTCCATCGTGTGCTTGCCGGCGAACCGGCCGCGGCCGACCGGGCTCGTCAGCTTGTCCGCTCCATAGGCGTCGTAGCGCCACTGGTCGGTGTGGGCATACCAGTACGAGGCGCCAGGCACCTGCCGCGGTGGCCGCGACCAGTCGGTGGCCATCGCCATCGTCTGCCAACCCGTGAGCGGTCGCACTTTCTCCTGACCGACGTAGTGGGCCCAACCACCGCCGTTGCGTCCCATGGATCCGGTCAGCATCAGCAGCGCCAACACCGAGCGGTAGATCGCGTCGCCGTGGAACCAGTGACAGATGCCGCCGCCCATGATGATCATTGAGCGACCGCCGGATTCCTCTGCGCTGCGGGCGAACTCGCGTGCGACGCGGATGGCCTGCGCGGCCGACACCCCGGTGATCGGTTCCTGCCAGGCGGGCGTGTTGGGATGGCTGGCGTCGTCGTATCCGGTGGGCCACTCGCCGGGCAACCCGGGGCGTGCTACCCCGTAGTGAGCGAGCATCAAGTCGAGCACTGTGCACACCAGGTGCTTGCCGACGCGGCGCACCGGGACGCCGCGCGACACGGTTTCGCCGTGCCCGTCGATGGTGTCGAAGCTGGGCAGCCGAACCAGCGCGGTGGTGCGGTCACCGTTGCTGGCGCGCGGAAGTTCCACGCTCAGCGCCGGTGTCACATTGCCCAGGTCTAGATTCCACTTGCCGACCCCGTCCTCGCCGTAGCGGAATCCGAGTGAGCCGTGGGGCACCACGATGGAGTCGGTACCTGCATCCAACACGACCGGTTTGAACGCCGCATTTTCCACCGCTTGACCGATGTCGGCTGCGGTGAGGTTCTTTCCGGGCACCAGTCCGTCGTCGCGCTCTTCGAGCTTGATCAAAAACGGCAGGTCGGTATAGCGGCGCGCATAGTCGGTGAAGAATGGAACCTGCTGCTGGACATAGCATTCGGAGAGGATCACGTGGCCCATCGCCATGGCCAGCGCCCCGTCGGTGCCGGCCGCGCACGGCATCCACTCGTCGGCGAACTTGGTGTTGTCGGCGTAGTCAGGGCTGACAGTCACGACTTTGGTGCCGCGGTAGCGGGCTTCGGCCATCCAGTGCGCGTCAGGCGTCCGGGTGATCGGCACGTTGGAGCCCCACATGATCAAATACGCTGCGTCCCACCAGTCGCCAGACTCGGGCACGTCGGTCTGGTCGCCGAAGACCTGCGGCGAGGCGACCGGCAGGTCGGCGTACCAGTCGTAGAACGACGTCATCACGCCGCCGATCAGCTCGACGAACCGGCAGCCCGCAGCATGGCTGACCATCGACATCGCCGGGATCGGCGAAAAACCGGCGACCCGGTCGGGCCCGTAGGTCTTGATGGTGTGCACGTGGGCTGCGGCGATCATCTCGGTGGCTTCAGCCCAGCTCACCCGGACCAGACCGCCCTTGCCGCGGGCCCGCTGGTAGCGGCGGCGGCGCTCGGGGTCGGCCTGGATGTCGGCCCACGCCAGCACCGGGTCACCGAGCCGCGCCTTGGCATCCCGGAACATTTCGACCAGCACGCCGCGGGCATAGGGATAGCGCACCCGGGTCGGCGAATAGCTGTACCAGGAGAACGACGCACCGCGGGGACAGCCGCGAGGCTCGTACTCCGGCCGGTCGGGACCCACCGACGGGTAGTCGGTCTGCTGGGTCTCCCAGGTGATGATCCCGTCCTTGACGTAGATCTTCCACGAGCATGAGCCGGTGCAGTTGACTCCGTGGGTGGAGCGGACCACCTTGTCGTGGCTCCACCGGTCTCGGTAGAAGACATCGGCTTCGCGGCCGCCGCGGCGCGTGACTGTGCGCAGGTCTTCGGAGAACTCACCGGGCGTGAAGAAGCGGCCGCTGCGTTCCAGCAACTCCTCCAGAGGACCTCCGACGCGCGGTGTCGGTGTCACAGTCACCTAAGGATCTCCTTACACGTAGCGGCGCCGCTTCGGCTTAGGGCCTTGGGCGTGCAACCCGTTGCGGTATTTGCGGGATCGGTCAGCGATTCGACGGCGATCTCGCCGACCCGGCCGACCAGCTACTGACGTGCCCGTCTGCATCGGCGGTACGCGCGCTGATCAGCGACTGTTTACAAGCATAAGCGTTGGGTTGCGGCCCAGCCACGCTGGCTGTCGAGCCGCTGCTGACGTAGAGACCGCTCGACCGCGCCGCGTTTCTGCGCCGAAATGCGCCGGTAACAGCCCTGGAAGCCGTTCCCACGTCGTACAGGAAATCATCGGCACCGCTAACACAACCGTAATTCGGCGTAAATGTTTCGTATGCCCCTGTAAAAACTCGATCACATTGCGCACCTTCGGTAATGCTGTGTGTTTGCCGCAAGGCGGCTGTGGGCGTGTCGGGGTGGCCCTTGGTTCACGCGCGCTCACAGCAGTTCGGACAGCGCAGCCAGCCATGCCCGGTCGGCGGGCACCCAGTCGACTCGATCCAGTTCCGCGGCCGTTACCCAGCGCAGCGCACGGTGGTCGCGAGGATGGGGCTGACCGCGGATCAACTCGACTCGATAGGCGCGTAATGTCGCTGTGCCGTCGAGGTCGATGTCGTGCCCCAGCCGCTCGCCGACCGCCACGTCGATGCCGAGTTCTTCGGCCAGCTCCCGGGCCAGGGCGTCGGGCTCAGATTCCCCCGCCATGACCTTTCCCCCGGGCAGCTCCCAGCGGCCGGCTAATTCTGGTGGCCGGTCCCGTTGTGCGACCAACAGTGTGGATCCGGAGATGACGGCTCCGGCGACGACGATCTGGTTCGGCATCGCGGGTGACGGTATACCGTCGATCCATGGCTGTGTTAACCGATGAACAAGTCGACGCCGCACTGCCAGACCTCGACGGCTGGGAGCGAGCAGGCGGTGTGCTGCGCCGGGCGATCAAGTTTCCGTCGTTCATGGCAGGCATTGACGCCGTGCGCCGGGTGGCGGAGCACGCAGAAGCTAAGAATCATCACCCGGATATTGATATCCGTTGGCGGACAGTCACTTTCGCCTTGGTGACGCATTCCGAGGGCGGCATCACGCAAAACGACATCGCGATGGCGCGCGACATCAACGGGATTATCGGGACTCCGAGCTGACCGTTCGTCGTCCACTCGCGGCGATCCATGCCAACGTGGCCAGCGTCGCCACGATGTAGACCAACCCGCCCCAGGCCAGATACCACGGCCGGCTGCTCTGCCAGATGCTCGGTTGCGCGAAGCTCAGCAGCCACGGCACACCGACGACGGTCAACGCGAGCCAGCACCATCCGAGAATCCGCGTGCCGCGGCGCTCGGACAGCGGGCCGTGGATCAGCCAAATCATCAACGGCACCAGCCATACCCAGTGGTGGGTCCAGGAGATCGGTGAGAGCAGCAGCCCGAACAGCTGCACCACCAGCAGCATGCCCAACCGGTCCGGTGCGCCGCTGGCACCCTTGAGGGCCCGCCAGGCCAGCACGGCCAGTACCGCGGTGATGAGAATTGCCGCCACCACCAGCGCGTCATATCCCGTGTCGTGACCGAAGATTCGACAGATCGCTCCGCGCCAGGACTGGTTGAAGGTTGTGCAGATCGGTCCGACCCGATCGGTGTCGGGAAGCAGGTCCTTGAAGTAGTAGCGGACCTGGTCACCGACGACCAGTGCCGAGATCGCGACGCTGGCCACGAAGACGACCGCCGAGAAGACCGCCGCCGCCCATCGCCGGACCCCGACGAAATAGAGGCCGGTGATCGCCGGGGTCAGCTTCACCCCGGCAGCCACGCCGACCAGTAGGCCCGATAACCACCACCGGGTGGTGTAGGCCGCCCAGAGCACGGCCAGTACGAGCAGCACGTTGATCTGGCCGTAGTCGAATGTGCTGCGCAAGGGCTCGATCCATATCGAGACCGCGGTCCACAGCATGGCGGCGCGCTGGCCGGCGCCGGCCGGCACACCGAGCAAGCGCTGGCTGATGCGAACCACGCCGTACAACGCCGCCATAGTTCCGACCGTCCACAGAAATGCGATCAGGCCGAACGGCAGGA
>NZ_DASRBZ010000051.1:0-6138 GCF_035653355.1 Mycobacterium sp.
AAGACCGCCTTTATCACCGGCGGCGCGACGGGGCTGGGCCGAGCGTTCGCCCGCGCGCTAACCGGTGAAGGAGCGAGCGTGGCAATCGCCGATATCGACCGCGCCGCCGCAGACCGCACTGTCGCCGACTTGACCTCCGAAGGGACCCAGGCGATTGCCGTGACATGCGACGTCGCCGTCGAACGCCAGGTGGACACCGCCGTCGGTACAGCGATCAAAGAGCTCGGCGGCATCGACATCTTGATCAACAACGCCGGCCGTCATCTGACGAAGTACAACCAACCGTTTCACGTGCTGTCCCGTGACGACCTGCGCGGCCTGTTCAATGTGAATGTGATCGGGGTGGTCAATTGCACTCTGGCGTGCCGTGATTCGATGCGTGAGCGCGGCGGCGGCGTGGTGCTGAACATCTCGTCGATGGCCGGTTTCATGAACATCAGCCCGTACGGTGTTTCCAAGCTCGCGGTGCGCGGCTTGACCGTCGCCTTCGCCTACGAGCTGTCCCCGGACCGAATCCGGGTCAACGCAATCGCTCCAGGGCTGATGAACACCGAGAATGCGCTCGCCGATCTCCCACATGCGCTGGTCGACGACATCGTCCGGGAGCGCCAGCTCGTGCACCGGCTTGGCACCATGGACGACGTCGTGTCGGCCATGCTGTACCTCTGTTCCGACGAGTCCTCCTTCATCACCGGTGAAACCGTGAAGGTCAGCGGCGGCTACCCGCTGAACTTCTGAGCGGCCAGCGGAGGCGCACGACCAGCGGTTTAGTTGCCCTACACCAGGGGCAACCGTGGCCTATGGCTACAGACAATGCCGACGAACTTGTCGACCCATCAGACTTCCCCGAAGAGGGCGGTCCGGGTGACACCCTGAATCAGAGCGAGTCAACCGACTCTGACGAGATCCGCAACGACGACGGCGACATCGTGGTGGACCCGCCCGAGCACTGGAGCGAGGCTAACCGGTTCGGCATGACCGAGCGCGAAGAGCGCGAGGGTCCATCGCTCGACGACAAACTCGCCGCCGAGCGGCCCGACGTGCTGGACGCCGCTGCGGACGAGGAACCTCCGACCGAGGTACCTCCCGGGCGGGCACATCACGGGCAGGTCAGTGGAACGCCGGAGGACGGCGATTCACTGTTCGAGGTTGCCGACGAGTGATCGCGTTCAAAGGCTGACCCGATCGGCAGCGCTGCGCCCGGAAATGGTTGTGTCGCGCAGCGTCGCCCGAAACTGCATCACCCGGTAAGGCCAACCGTGCGCGGTGTTCCACTGTGAGACCGCCAGCCCGACACCCCCGGCGACTTCGAGTCGCGAGCCAGGAAGAACGTATCCGCCGTAGAGCTGCGCGACCCGGTTGTCCGTGTGGTCTTCCGCGTCCCAACCGGTCCCGACGATGGGCAGCTGAACCGGTGTATCCGATAGCGCGGTAGGGGACTCGATGACCCGGTATCCGAGCGCGTAATGGGACGACAGGAATCCGCCGAGGATCCACCTTCCCGCGCCCAGTCGGCGCAACGACAGCTCACCCCAGGTTTCGCCAACCGGAGTGATCGGGGTCGGAGTGCGGCCCCACGCCCAGCGACCGTTCGCCACACCCCATCCCCAGTACTGGCGCGCGTCTCCGATGCCGCGGGGACGAACGCGCCTCAAGATGATGCCTTTGTCACGCTGAAAGCCGGTGGATACCAGATAGACCCAGCCGTCGTCGGGGTCATAGTCCCACGACCAGCACTGCGCGTGGCCCCGGTGCAGCCGCCCCGCGAACTTCGCGCGATCACCTAAGTGGCGCCACGAGATTCCGCTGTCGTCAGATCTCCAGATCTCAGTCCAGACGACGTTGCCGAAACCGCGGTTGACGATCGCGTGCAGATAAAGGGCGCGGTCCACCCGCAACAGATCGGAGGGAATCACCGTGCTGATGCCGCGGCGGGTTGCACCGCTGTCGCGGTGCTCGTAGTGCCACAGCTGCCGTGCGTAATCCGGATCGTCGCCGCCGGCGCGGTGGTAGCTGATCGCATGGGTGGCATCGCCCGCGCCGATCAGGATCACCGGCGAACGCCACTCGCCGGCACCAACTTTCGCGCCGGAGAAGGTGTCCCCGAATACCGACACCAGCGTGCCGTTGGGTGCCTGCACCGATGCACCCAGGTCGGCGCACGTGACGCCCCAGCGGTCGGTGATCCCCGGGCCGGTGAGGTCGGTCAGCTTGCCGGTGGTGCGCGACCTAACCACCGTCAATGCGACCACTGGGTGGCCGGACGTTCCCGGCGCTCGCCGTCGGCGACGACGTCGACCCGCTCGTCGAAAAAGGCGATTCGGTCGCGCACCGGCTCGGCGTCGTGCAGCGGCTGGTGGTAGGTCCAGGCCACATCGGCAGGACCATCGGGCACCGAGTAGTACGACGCGCGACCCTTGTACGCGCAGTAGGTGACGGTATCGCTCGGCTGAAGGTCGACCACCACGTCGTCGGGCGGTAGGTAGAACCGGACCGGCAGCAGCGTCTCGAACAGCAACATCGGTCGTGACGATTCGGCCAGCAGCCGCCCGTCCAGTTCCACCCGGACGTGGCAGGTGCTGGCCAGGACGTCGATCCGTTTGAACGGGTCGTGCGGGTGGGCCACGATCGGCTCGTTCTCTTCCCGCCACTCGAACGCGCCGAAGTCGAGCGCGACGTAATCCGCGAGGTCCGGATCGTCGGGCCGGAACGCGCCCGCTGCGCGCCGCGTCCCGTCGATCGCGACGTCGAACATCGCGCCTGGGCAGGTGTGCGCCGCGAACGGGATGCTTGGGTCGAAAAACGGGCGGTCGCTGTGCTTTGCCGGGGTTTCGACGGGCTCGAGGCGGGCCGACAGGTCCGAGACCGGCACCGCGTACGTCGGAACCACCCGCCGCGGCTCCCACAGCAGACGGCCATGACGGGTGTCGGCGATCAGTTCGCCGTCGAGGTACGCGCGCAACCTCTTCTCGGTGGGCTCGTAACGCAGCGATTCGAGCGAACTGCCGAGAAGGTCGCGCATTTTGATGCCCATTGGTTCATCATCGTCGCGGCGATGGATCCGCAGCTAGAGAACGCCTGATCACTGGCTGCTTCGCCAGTCGGCCACGCCGATTGCGATCATCCGCAACTGCTTGACCGCGATCCGTTTGATCTCCTCGAGCGCCTCGGTACTCTGCGCGTCTTCGATGGCCTCGGCGATCACGATCATCGAGTTGACGAAAAGCGTGGCCAGCACGTTGAGATCCTCGGTGCTCCACGCGTTCAAGCCGGGGAAGCGGGCGAGGTCGGTGGCCAGCTCAGAGGTGATAAGCCGGATCTCGGTACGGATGGCGTAGCGCAGCACCGTCACCCCGCTGGAGCGCTCGCGCCCGATGAAGCGCCAGTGCTCGCGTCGCTCGCTGACACTGGCGACGAGGATCTCCACCGATGACTCGATGACCCGGTTCGGGTCCAGCTTGCCGGCGCGCGCGCCACGCAGCATGTCGCGCAGGGTCCGAAACGATTCGTCGATCAAGACCAGCCCCAGGGCCTCCATCGACTCAAAGTGGCGGTAGAACGCCGCCGGCACGATCCCGGCTTCGCGCGTGACCTCCCGCAAGCTCAGGCTGCCGAAGCTGCGGTCGTCGAGCAGCTTCAGCGCGGCCGCGACGATGGCCCGCCGGGTGGCCTCTTTGCGTTCTTCTCGGGAGGGGCGTTCCCGGCTACGGGAATGACCCGACCGCTGCGGCCGTGAGTCAGGCGTACGACCGTTCACCATGTGAAAGCTACCACATAGTGGCATAAGACCTTGACGAACCCGCTGATTGCGTCGCACGGTGTACATATGTTCACTCAAACTTTGACGCGGACTCTGCAGCAGCGGTTGGCCGGTTCCGGCCTGGTCGACCTGCTGACCGGTCCGCACGGCGTCGACCGTTACACCGAGCTGGTGGCGCCCACATGGACCTTGGGCGAGGCGCGGGCCAAGGTCGTCGATGTGCGTCGGACCACACCACGTAGCGTCACCCTGACACTCGCGCCCAACGCCGCCTTCACCGCCGACCTCAAGGCCGGCCAGTATCTGAACCTCGCCGTCGAAATCAACGGCCGCCGCCACACGCGCTGCTATTCGCCGGCCAACGCCGAGGGCGCCCGCCGGCTCGAGCTGACGATCGGGCGCCACGACGGCGGACTGGTCTCGAACTACCTGTATGAGCGCGCCCGCACCGGCATGGTGGTGGGTCTGGACGGTGTCGGTGGCGACTTCGTGCTGCCCGCCTCGCGGCCCCGGCGGATTCTGTTCGTCTCGGGCGGCAGCGGCATCACCCCCGTGATGGCGATGCTGCGCACGTTGGTCGCCGAGGGCCACGACGGCGAGATCGCGTTCGTCCACTACGCGCGTAACCCGGCCGAGGCGTGCTACCGCGACGAGCTCGCCACGATGCCCGGCGTGCGGGTGCTGCACGGCTACACCCGGTCGGGCACCGGCGACCTGAACGGTCGCTTCGGCTCGGAGCACCTGGATGTCGCCATGCCGGCCCCGGATGCGGTGTACGTCTGTGGGCCTCCGGCCTTGGTGCAGGCGGTCCGCGACCAGTGTCCGAACGCCCATGCGGAAAGCTTCGTGGCGCCGACGTTCGAACCGCCTGCAAAGGCGTCAGGTGGCCGAATCACGTTCGCTAACAGCCGTATCGACACCGTCGACGACGGACGCCCGATACTCGAGCAGGCCGAAGCTGCCGGGCTATCGCCCGAAAGCGGTTGCCGGATGGGTATCTGCCACACGTGCACCCGCCGCAAAACGTGCGGCGTCGTGCGCAATCTGACCACCGGCGCGGTATCGACAGCCCCCGACGAAGACGTGCAGATCTGCGTGTCCGTTCCGGTCGGTGACGTCGAACTGGTCCTCTAAGCCCCAAGGAGAAGTCATGTCACAGCCCACCATCACCCTCACACCGGAACAAGCCGAGGAGTTCGGTCGCGAACTCGACGCCATCAAGGAACGCGTCATGGCCGACCTCGGCGAACGCGACGCCGACTACATCCGCGCCGTCATCAAGACCCAGCGCGTTCTCGAAATAGGCGGACGGGCAATGCTGTTCGGCGGGATCATTCCCCCGTTCTGGCTGGCCGGCACCGCGATGCTCGCGCTGTCAAAAATCCTCGACAACATGGAGATCGGGCACAACGTCATGCACGGCCAGTACGACTGGATGCGTGACCCGTCGATCTCTGGCCGCAGCTTCGAATGGGACACCGCATGCCCGGCGGAGCAATGGCGGCACTCACACAACTACATGCACCACACCCACACCAACATCGTCGGGATGGACCGCGACATCGGCTACGGCATCCTGCGGATGAGCGAAGACCAGCGCTGGCATCCCTACTACCTGGGCAACCCCCTCTACGCGTTCCTGCTGATGGTGTTGTTCCAGTACGGCGTCGCGCTGCACGAACTGGAAACCGAACGCATTCGCGCCGGCGAGATCTCGCTGGCCGACAAGCGCGAGACCCTGAAGGGGATCTGGCGCAAGACCCGCCGGCAATTACTAAAGGACTACGTCGCCTTCCCGCTGTTGGCCGGGCCGTTCGCGCCGTTCGTTTTCACCGGAAACCTGTCGGCCAATCTGATCCGCAACGTGTGGTCGTACATGATCATCTTCTGCGGACACTTCCCCGAGGGAACGCAGGAATTCTCGATCGAGGAGACGCAGAACGAGACTCGCGGGATGTGGTACTTCCGGCAGATCCTCGGTTCAGCAAACCTGACCGGCGGCAAGCTCTTTCATCTGCTGTCCGGCAATCTGTCGCACCAGATCGAGCATCATCTCTTCCCGGACATGCCGGCGCCCCGCTATAGAGATATCGCACCCGAAGTCCGGGCGATCTGCGAACGCTACGGCATCCCGTACAACAGCGGGCCGCTGCTGCGCCAGTTCGGCACCGTGGTGCGCAAGATCGTCAAGCTGACCTTCCCGCCGAAGAACTCCCCGCAACCGGAAGTCCGCGAGGAGGAGCGGGCCGCCGCCTAGGCGTCGCCTGTCGCGTCCGGTCGCCACGGCGAACACGCCAGTGCAGTAAGGGCTTCGGCGGTCCGGTCGCAGAACGCGTCGGCATCGCGCAGCCCGACGGTCAGCGCCCGGATGGCCGTTG
>NZ_DASRBZ010000052.1:0-10224 GCF_035653355.1 Mycobacterium sp.
CGCCGCCGGCGTCGATACCAGCGTCCAGGTCGGTGACTAAAGCTATTGCGGCGTAACATATTTCGAGTTCGCGCGCGAGGATCGCCTCTGGATAGCCCGTCATGTTCACCAGAGTGCATCCGGCCGAGGCATACCAGCGGCTTTCGGCGCGGGTGGAAAACCGGGGCCCCTGGATCACCACCATGGTGCCGCCGTCGACGACGCCGGGCAGGCTGGTGGCCGCCGCCCGCAGTGTCGGGCAGTACGGATCGGCGAAGCTGGCATGCACACCGCCGGACTCGAAGTAGGTGTCGGCGCGGCCGTGGGTGCGATCCAGTAGCTGGTCGGGCACCACGATCGTGCCGGGGCCCAACTCAGGCGTCAGGCTGCCGACCGCGCACGGCGCGAAGACCCGTCGCACCCCGAGCTTGCGCAGCGCAAACATGTTGGCCCGATACGGCACCGTGTGGGCCGAGTATTCGTGGCGTGCACCGTGGCGCGGCACGAACGCGACTTCCTGCTGACCGACCGCGCCCACGGTGATCGGGGCGCTGGGCGCACCGAATGGAGTGTCCACATCGACGGTGCGCGCGTCGGCCCCGAAAAAGGTGTAGAAGCCACTGCCTCCGATCACTGCCAGCATCCGCTCATTGTGCCGTGGAAGGATCGAGCCGTGGCGACCGTGAGTCAATGGTTCGCGGGGGCGCGGCCGCGCACCCTGCCCAACGCCATCGCGCCGGTGATCGCCGGCACCGGTGCTGCGGCCTGGCTGCACGCCGCCGTGTGGTGGAAAGCGGTACTGGCCTTGGCCGTCGCGGTGGCGATGACCGTCGGAGTCAACTTCGCCAACGACTACTCCGACGGCATCCGCGGCACCGACGACGAGCGGGCCGGCCCAGTTCGGCTGGTGGGTTCGCGGCTGGCGGCGCCGCGCTCGGTCCTAGCGGTGGCGGTGGCCAGTTTGAGCGTCGGCGCGGTGGCCGGCCTGGTGCTGGCGATGACCAGTGCGCCGTGGTTGATTGTGGTCGGTGCGTTGTGCATTGCCGGTGCGTGGCTGTATACCGGCGGCTCAAAACCGTACGGCTATGCGGGTTTTGGCGAAGCCGCGGTGTTCGTGTTTTTCGGTCTGGTCGCGGTGTTGGGCACCCAGTACACCCAGGCGTTGCGGGTGGACTGGGTCGGTGGGGGGCTGGCGGTGGCGACGGGTGCGCTGTCGTCGGCGGTGCTGGTGGCCAACAACCTGCGCGACATCCCCACCGACGCGCAGTCGGGCAAGAACACACTGGCGGTGCGCCTCGGCGATGCCGGGACGCGGGTGCTCTACCAGGGGCTGCTGGCGAGCGCCGGCGTGCTGACGCTGGTGTTGATGCTTGCGACGCCGTGGTGTGCCGCAGCGTTCGTCGGTATGCCGCTGGCGCTGCGGGCACTGCGGCCGGTGCGCTCCGGCCGCGGCGGGCGCGAGCTGATTCCGGTGCTACGCGACACCGGCCTGGCGATGCTGGTGTGGTCAGTCGCCGTGGCGCTGGCCTTGGGGCTAGCCGGCTGACGTACCGGTCCAGTACTCGACGAACCGCCCGTCGGCGATGCGCAGGATGTCGTTGCCGAAGAACGGAGTGACGGCATCGCCGCTCTTGCCGCGACCGCTCCACCGTGCCGCGACCAGGTCGCCATCGACCAGCGGGCCCACCTCGATGTCGAAGGTCAACTCTTCGAACATCTGGCGGGTTTCGTCGATGATCGACTGCAGTTCGGCCGGACCATGCACATCGCGATTCGGCCAGTGCCCGATGAAGTTGTCGGCGACAACTTCATCGGCAATCGGCTTGCCAGACCACAGCTCGTAGATCCATCGGCGATACAGGTCACGTGCGTTGCTCATAGCGCCAACATAGCCAGGGATTCCGGGTGCGCCGTTGTCGAGGCTGCGCTGGCTGCATCGAGACTGCGCTGGCTGCGGGGTCCATCGGCGTGTCGTTGCCATGAACGCAGAGTGGACGAAAACCCGGCAGCCTCACACGCCCGGGTCAAGCAAATGTTTACGGCCCCGTCATTATTCTGGCGGCACGTCACCGCGCAGCCGGGCACGCAGCTGCTCGCGGTCTTTGCGCCGCCGCTCCCCGACCATCGCCAACCCGGCAGTGGCGCGGCGACGCAGCGGACTGAAAACCCATATGCCCAAAGGCATTCCGAGAACCAGTGCGAACAAGACAGCGACGACTACAGGAAATTCGCGCACCCCGAGCAGTCGCGCCGCGCAAAAGATCACCGCGCTGAGCACGACCACCAACACCACCCGTGCCACGGCGTAAAGGGCCACATCAACCGCCACACGGCGCGTCGAGGTCGGTCCGTCTGCCACGGTCCGAGCCTACGGCCCAGGTATATTCGGATGAAGGAGGTGTTGATGCTCTACCTGCTCCTCGTCCTGGTCTTGGGGACGCTGATCTATATCGGCTGGCGCGCCGCGCGGTCTCAGGTCAACCGGCCGAAAACACGCGTGATCGGACCCGACGACGACCCGGAATTCCTGTGGCGGTTAAGCCGCGGCGACAACAACCCGCGTTAGGTTGCCTCGCTAGATGAAATGCGAGGTGGGCCGCCGCTGGTCACTGGGGAAGCCGTCGGCGACAACGGCGGCCAGCTCGATAAGCGCCTCGCGGGTTTCCCGCTTCAACCGCTCCAGGTAGATCTCAGCGCCCTCTTCCAGATGCGGGTCGAACGGAATCAACCGCACCGCCCGGCAGCGCCGCGAGAAGTGATCGACCACCTTCTGCATGTCCACCTTGCCCGAGCGCGGCCGCACCGCATTGATCACGGCGATCGACTCACGCACCAGGTTCCCGTGGCCGTGCGCGTCTAGCCAGTCCAGCGTCGCTGAGGCACTGCGCGCGCCGTCGATCGAGCCGGAGCTGACCACGATCAGGGTGTCGGCCTTGGCCAGCACCGCCGACATCGCCGAGTGCAAAAGCCCGGTGCCACAGTCGGTGAGCACGATGCCGTAGAAGCGCTCCAGGATGTCCAGGGTGCGGGTGTAGTCGTCAGCGCTGAACGCCTCCGACACCGCGGGATCGGTCTCCGAGGCCAGCACCTCCAACCGGCTGGGTCCTTGGTTGGTGTAGCTGCGCACATCGCTGTAGCGCTGGATGCCCTCGGCGTCGCGCAGCAAGTGGCGCACCGTGGCCGGTGTCTCCAACGGCACTTTCTGGCTGAGCGTGCCGCGGTCGGGGTTGGCGTCGACCGCCACTACCCGATCACCGCGAATCGAGGCGAAGGTGGCGCCCAGGCAGGTGCTAATCGTGGTCTTGCCCACCCCGCCCTTCAGGGACACCACAGCAATCCGGTAGCAACCGCGCAGCGGCCGGTTGGCCTGAACCACCAAGTCGTTGTAGCGGATCACCCGCGGGCTTTCGCCGACGTTGATCAAGTGACCCGACAGGACGTAGAGCCAGCGACGCCAACCCTCCGAGGGCGGCGGTTTGACCTGCCGCAGCAGGGTGCTGGTGGACAGCTCCGGATACGGCGAGGGCGGGGTGCGCCCCGGACGGTACTGCGTATCCATCGGCGTCGACGTATCGCGTGCGCCGCCGTAGTAACCATAGGCAGTGGGCTCGGCGGACGGTGGCAGCCCTCGGTCCGGCGTGACAGGAGTGGCGGCCCAGGCTCGCGGCTGCGCAACCGTCTGCGGCGGCGGCACTCCACGCGTCTGGGACTCGCTGAATCGGCGTTGGGTCCGGAAGCCGGCGAAGGCCTTCGTCTCCGCGTCGCTGGTCTTGGGGTCGGGTTCGCCGGGATGCTGCTGCGGAGGCAGTTGTGTCGTTGGCTGATCCTCGCGGCGACCTGATGCCCCGACGTCCTGCGTTGGATGGTCAGACACGTGCATTTCCCCTCGTTGCAGTACTCGGGTCGCTCGTGACGAACATATCGCAGCGCCCGATCGACCCCCCGGGATGTGTGATCAGCCCACACCTGCGTACGAGTGCAAACCTACCGTCACGAGGTTAACGAAGAAGAGGTTGAAGACCATGGCCACGAAGCCGATCACGTTGATCCAACCGGCCTTCCTGTCGCGCCATCCCGCCGTCGACCTGGCATGCAGATAAGCCGCATACACCACCCACGCGACGAACGACACTGTTTCCTTGGGGTCCCAGCCCCAGTAGCGGCCCCAGGCTTCCTCGGCCCAGATCGCGCCGAAAATCACCCCGAAACCGAAGACCGGGAAAGCGAAGATCGTGGTGCGGTAGGCGATGCGGTCCAGCGTCTGCGCGTCGGGCAGCCGCCGGACGATGCGCGCCAACGTTCCGGAGGCATCCGGCTCATTGAGCCGCGACGTCTTGAGCAGAAACAGGATGCTGGTCACGCCGGCGACGAGGAACACCCCCGAGCCGAGGCTGACCACCGACACGTGAATCGGCAGCCAATAGGACTGCAGTGCCGGCATCACCGGAGCGGCGTTGGCGTACAGCCAGCGTCCGGAGACGGTCAGCAGGATCAGCACCGGCAGCAGCAAGAACACCCACAGCGGGCGATGCTGCGGGCGGCGCAGCACGACCGCGCCGGCGACCAGTGCACACAGGCACGTGAGGTTGATGAACTCGTACATGTTGCCCCACGGCACCCGCAGGGTGGCCAGGCCGCGCAGCACCAGGCAGGTCAGCAACAGCGCGATGCCGACGTAAGCCACTGCCAGGCCAGCCCGACCGACGCGTTCGTCGACGGGCCGTTGCGCCGCGGCTTCGACGACGCCGGGAGTGGCGCTGTCAGCGGAGACCGCGCCGACAGTCACGAGTTCGGCGGCCTTGCGAGTGCGCGAGTAAGCGAGCTCGACGGCGAGCAGCAACAGCGCGCCCACTAACGCGACCACCGCCGAGGTAAACGCCCAGTCGGAGTAGCGGGCCAACGCGACGTCGACATGCACGGTATTCATCTGGGGTCCCTTCCGGAGGCGCCGACGGGCTCACGCGACGGGCGAGCAGCTGCAGATCTGGGGAATCCGGCCAGCAGCCGGGAAGTCAACCGCTCGAACTCGTCGCCCCATCCGGCGTTGTCGGTGCGCGCCAACCCGCCGACCTCGACGTTCACCGTACCCGGGCCCGCGGCCACCGCACGGATCCACACCCGGCGCCGGCGCACCAGCAGCGACACCAGCAGCCCGGCCATCATCGTGGCGGCGAAGACCAGCACCCACACCTGGGCCGGGTCGTGGGAGACCTGCAGGTTGATGAACGGCACCGCGCCGTCGAAGCGGACAACGGTGCCGTCGTCGATTTCGACTTGTTGGCCGGCGCGCAGGTTCACCCGTTTCACCTGGGTCAGCCGGTGCTGTTCGATGAGCCGGGGATCCAAGCTGTACAGCGACTGCGGGCGACCGGTGTCCAAGCCGGTGTCGCCGCGGTAGATGTCGACGGCCACGGCGGGGGCATTGAGCGCGGGAAAGCTCGACGACAGCAGGGTGCCGTCGAGTTGTGCGGTGGGCGCGAGCAGGCCCTGGATCGCGATCTGGTGATTGCGACGCTCACGCGGGTCGGGGTAGGCGCCGGCCGGCGGGTCGATGCGGGCCACGCCCGACGACAGCAGCGTCACCGGGTTGTCGGGTCGCCACTGCATGGTCGAGGTGCGGGTCTGCCCGTCCGGGAACGTCACGGTGAAGGTGGGCGCATAGCCGTGGCCTTGCAGATACACCCGGTCGCCCTTGAGTCGTAGCGGGTGGTTGACCTGCAGCCGGTAGGGCCGCCAGCTGTTCGTCGCCAGGTCGCGGCCGGTCTGGTAGTCGATGTCGGCGGCGAACGACGTGGCTTGGCCCGACGACAGGTATTGGGCTTGAAAGTCGTTGACGCGGATGCAGATTGGGTGCAAGGAGGTGCCGTCGACGCTGTTGCCGGCGCGGAAGGAATCGAACGCCGCCGGGGACGCCGAGCAGAAGCCGGGACCGCCGTCGGCGATGACGATCACGTTGCCCTCGTAGCCGAACAGCTTGCCGACGGCAACCGCGACCAGCAGGCCCAACAGCGCGAAGTGGAAGACGATGTTGCCGAATTCTCGAAGATAGCCCTTCTCCGCGGAAACCTCGGTGGCCCCGTCTGATTGGCGGATTTCCTTGCGCCAGCCGCGCAGCCTTGTGGCGATCGTCTCCGCCGCGGTGTCGGGTTCCCCGGCGATGGTGGCGGTCGCATGCTTGGGAAGCCGAGCCAAGTTGCGGGGCGCGGCCACCGGGGTGGCGCGCAGGCTGCGGACATGCTCGATGGTCCGCGGCGTCAGGCAGCCCACCAGCGACACAAACAGCAGCACGTAGATGGCGGTGAACCAGAAGCTGCCGAAGACATTGAACATCTGCAGCCGATCCAGCCACGGCCCGAGCAGCGGGTGGGCCGCAAGATAGTCGTCGACCTTGCCGGCGTTGAGTTTTCGCTGCGGCAGCAGCGCGCCGGGGATGGCGCCCAAGGCCAGCAGGCATAGCAGCACCAGCGCGGTGCCCATCGACGTCAGCGCGCGCCACGTGTTGCGAGCATGGGCAATCAATCGGCAACCTCACGTCGGACACCAGTGCGTCGCGCAACCACGAGACGAAGTCATTCCATGCGCCGGTGACCAGCGCGGAGCCGACCGCGATCAGCAGCACGCCGCCGAAAATCTGGATGGCACGCGTGTGGCGGCGCAGCCAGCCCAGTCCGGCGACGGCCGACGCCGACCCGAACGCCAGCAACACGAACGGCACACCGAGCCCCAGGCAGTAGGCGATCACCAACACGATGCCGCGAATCACGTTGGCGCCCTGGGTGGCCGAGGCGACGGTGATCACCCCGGTCAGCGTCGGGCCCAGGCACGGGGTCCAGCCCAGCGCGAACACCGCCCCCAGCAGCGGTGCGCCGGCGACCGTGGACAGCTGGCGCGGCGTGAAGCGGGCTTGCCGCTGCAGGGCCGGGACCAAGCCGACGAACACCAGGCCCATCACGATGGTCACCACTCCCCCGACCCGCTGCAGCAGCAGCTGGTTGCTGATCAGGGTGGTGGTCATGCCGAGCACGGCGACGGTGCCTAGGACGAATACCGCGGTGAACCCGGCGACGAACAGCGCAGCCGAGCCAGCTACCCGCCAGCGCGCGGCCGGCGGAGCCTTGACCGCGCCCAGTTGTTCGTCGACCCCGACCACCGCGGCCAGATACGACAGATATCCAGGCACCAGCGGCACCACGCACGGTGAGGCGAACGACACCAGTCCGGCCAGCACACACACCGCCAGCGCCAACAACAGCGGCCCGGCGGCGGCGATGTGCGCGAACCCGGTCATTGCGGTCCCGGCGTGGTTTGGTGTTCGGCCGCCACGCGCTGTACCACGGGCTGCAGGTCCTCGGCCAACAGTTCCCGCAGGAATACCGCGGCCACTCGATGCTGGCGGTCGAGTATCAGCGTCGACGGGATGACCGTGGTCGGGTATTTGCCGCCGAACGCGATCATGGTGCGCATGGCCGGGTCATAGATCGACGGGTACGTCACCGCATGGTCTTTGACGAAATCCTGGGCGGCTTGCCGGTTGTTGTCGCGGACGTCGATTCCGAGGAAGGACACGCCTTGGCTCCCGGTGGCGTCATACACCCGTTGCAGTTGGCTGACTTCGGCGCGACATGGCCCGCACCACTGGCCCCAGATGTTGACGACGACGACCTTGCCGGCAAAGTCATTGAGCGACACGGTATGTGAGGGGTCCATCAGGTCCGGCCCGGTCACCGGGCCGGGGCGACCGCGATGGTCGGGTGGGTTGTAGAAGAGGTCGGTTTTGCCGCCCGGGGCGACGAATTCGAAGGTGCCGCCCTGGGCGACGGCGTCCTCGCCGCGGGCGCAGCCGGCGAGCAGCGCGGCCGCTGTTGCCGCCGCCGCGATCACCAGCCGCAGCACGCTCAACACTCCGACGGTTGCCAATACTCCACGTCGACCAAGCGGTCGCCGTCATAGACCAGGGTGGTGATCGACGCGATCGCGCATTCGCGCCGGCGCGGATCGTGCCAGAGCCGTCTGCCGGTCAGATGCTGGCGCAGCGTCCAGATCGGTAATTGGTGGCTCACGCACACCGCTTCGTGCCCGGCGGCGCGAGCGCGCGCCTTGTCCACCGCGGTCGTCATCCGGGCAGCGATCTGCCTGTAGGGCTCACCCCACGACGGTTTGAACGGATTGCGCAGTTGCCACCAGACTCGCGGATCGCGCCAAGCGCCGTCGCCGGGCGAAACACGCTTGCCTTGAAGGAAATTCGTCGACTCGATGAGGTCGGCATCGGTGTCGACGGGCAGAGCGTGGCGGGCGGCGATCGGTGCGGCGGTCTCCTGGGCACGCTCCAGCGGGGAGGCGATGACCGCGACGATGTCGTGGTCAGCGAGCGCGTCGGCGACGGCCTGCGCCTGCTGCTTGCCTTTGTCGGACAGGTGGAATTCGGCCAGCCGGCCGTAGAGGACGCCGGTGGGGTTATACACCTCGCCGTGGCGGACCAGGTGGATTCGGGTGTGTTCGGCCATCAGGGTTTTGGCTCCTCGGCGGCGGCTTGGGCGGCGGCGGGCAGGGCGTCGGCGATCCGGTCGAACGCGGCGTCGTCGAGAGCGGCCGAGACGAACCAGGTCTCGAATGCGCTGCACGGCGGATAGACGCCGGCGTCTAGTAGGGCGTGGAAGAACGGCGGGTAACGCCAGGTTTGGCTGGCTCGCGCCGACGCAAAGTTGGTCACCGGTTCGTCGGCGAAAAATACGCTGAGCATGTTGCCCGCTCGCGGAATCTGGTGCGACACATCGGCTTTGGTTAATGCTTCGGATAGCAGCCCGGCCAGCCGGCCGGCGTTGGCGTCCAGCGCGTTGTAGACCGCGTCATCGGCGGCCCGCAGCGTCGCCAGCCCGGCCGCCGTGGCCACGGGGTTACCGGACAGCGTGCCGGCCTGATACACCGGCCCCAGCGGCGCCAGCCGTTGCATCACGTCGGCGCGGCCGCCGAACGCCGCGGCCGGCAGCCCACCGCTCATCACCTTGCCGAACGTGAACAGGTCGGCCGGCACCGGATCGATTCCGTACCAACCGCTTCGGCTGACCCGAAAGCCCGTCATCACCTCGTCGAGAATCAGCAGCGCACCGTGTTCGGCGGTAACGGCCCGTAGCATGGCGTTGAAGCCCGGCGCGGGCGGCACGACACCCATGTTGCCGGGGCTGGCCTCGGTAATTACCGCGGCGATCTCGCCGCCAAACCGCGCAAAGGCCTCACGGACAGCCTCGAAGTCGTTGTACGGCAACACAATTGTGTCGGCCGCCGCGGTGCCGGTGACCCCCGGCGACGACGGCAAGCCCAGTGTCGCAACCCCGGAGCCGGCGTCGGCCAGCAACGCGTCGACGTGGCCGTGGTAGCAGCCGGCGAACTTGACGATCTTTGCGCGGCCGGTGAAGCCGCGGGCCAGGCGGACCGCGCTCATGGTGGCCTCGGTGCCGGAGTTAACCATCCGGATCTGCTCCACCGGTGCCACGCGACTGATGATCTCGCTGGCCAGTTGGGTTTCCGCGGGAGTCGGCGCGCCGAACGACAACCCGTCGGCGGCGGTTTTCTGTACCGCGTCGACCACCGCCGGGTGGGCGTGGCCCAGGATCATCGGGCCCCACGAACAGACCAGGTCGACGTAGCGGTTGCCGTCGGCGTCGGTGAGCCAGCAGCCGCTGGCCCGGGTGATGAACCGGGGTGTGCCACCCACCGCGGTGAACGCCCGCACCGGGGAGTTCACCCCACCGGGCATGACCGCACACGCGGCGTCGAACAGCATCGCCGACCTCGCCGTTTCGGCGGCCACCCGGCCAGTACTACCCACGACGACTAGTGTCCCAGCCGCCGCGCCGGGCTCCACTACGGGGTGTAATAGCCGAATGTCTCCCCGCGCGTCGACACCAGCTACCTCGTGGCGCCGACCTCGACCGGGACGACGGGAATGGTTTGTGCCTTTCTGCTGCCGCGCTTGGTCACGGTCAGGGCTGCCAGCTGTTGTCGATGCCGGTGGCCACCGCGATCCGGTTGAACACCTTGACGATCAACGATGGCGGCTTGAGGTAGGCCATGAGGTAAGAGTTTGATAGCGGCATGCAACTACCGCAACGACTGGCCCGGTTCAACCGGCACGTCACCAACCCGATTCAACGGCTGTGGGCCGGCTGGCTACCGCCCTTCGGGATCCTCGAGCACGTCGGACGGCGCTCCGGCAAGACCTACCGCACCCCGTTGAACGTGTTCAAT
>NZ_DASRBZ010000053.1:0-8387 GCF_035653355.1 Mycobacterium sp.
CGGTATGTGGCCGATTCGGCACCATCGACCGACGACTCGTCCGCTGCGGCCAACGCGGCGTTGGCCGCCCACGCCGATGGGGCCATGTCGGTGGGGATGGGCGCATCGAAACCGGGTGGGGCCCCTGGATCGAAAGCTGGCCGCACACCCGCATCGGCCCGTTCGGTTTCCGCGCCGGCACCGGCTGGGACGCTGACGGTGGCATCGGCGGCGAGCGGTGCAGTCCCACCGACGCCCATAGCCGGCGATCTGCTCGCCGAGAAGCGCTGCTGCGCGAGCAACGCGGCACCGATGGCTGCGCTGAGCATCGGTGTCGGTGTCGTTACGACGGGCACTCGCAGCCGATCCGACAGACGTTGGGTGATCAGCGGCATGCAGGCGCCGCCGCCGACCGTCGCGATTGCGGCCAGTTTGGCCGTCGGAATCTCGTTGCGCTGCAATATCTCTTCGACGGTGGCTACGAATCGGTCTAACGGTTCGGAGATCATCTCTTCGAGCTCTGCGCGAGACAGCCGGATATCCTGGCCCACACCCGGCATCTCGGCCGGGACGACGGCGACAGTCGCGGCGGACAGTTGCTCCTTGGCCCGTCGGCATTGGTCTAGCCGTCGAGCCAGCGACCCGACAGGCGCGGTTCTTGCGCCGTCGTCGTTGTCGGCAGAGCCGTTGTGGACCTGCAGATGTCGCAGAATCGCCTGGTCGACTTGATCACCGGAAAAGTCGGTGTAGCGCACGGTTTCGCCGATTTGGCGGAAATTCGACGCTGCGTCAGTAAGGGTGACGCTGGTGCCGCTGGCGCCGAAGTTGCACAGCGCAACCATGCCGTCGGTCGGAAATCCCGGTTTGGCATACAGCGCCGCGAGCGCAGCGGTGGCATCGGAGATCAGCGCCGGCGGCACACCGTGGGGTGCCAGAGAAGGCTTGCCACGTAGCGCCTCCCGCAGCGCGACGACGGACGCTTCGGGCCAATGCGCGGGAACCGCGACGGCGACCGGGGCCCCGTAATTGACGTTGCGTGCTACCGCGTCGAGCGCCTCCACTGCGAGCACATCGCTGCGGTGCGTCGACCCGTCGGCTGCCACAAACGGAGCGGGGTCGCCGACCCGTTCGATGAACCCCTGCAGCACCAGGCCGGGCTCCGTCAGGCGCGGGTTCTCGTCGGGCGTGCCGACCTCCGGTGGCCGATGCCCGAACAGCGTTAATACCGACCGTCGAGACACGGGCGGGCTACCTACTCGGGCCGCCACCAGATTGGCCATCCCAATTGACAACCCGAGCGAGTCGCTCGGGCCTTGCATCCCTGGGTCGATCATTCGATTTTCGGCGGCCATTTCCTCCATTCGACTGTTCCAGCGCAGCAGTGATGAACCCCCGACACCGAGTCCCCGTATCCGGTGTTGCCTAATCACCATGCGGAGCAAAGCAGGCGGGATTTCTGCTGATGAAGTCGCCGTACATTCCGGCTTGCGACGACGGCTAGCCGATCGTCACGGCGGCAAGCGCCTGCTGTTAGACGCTAGCTTGAAACACCAAGCTGGCTACGAAGATACGCCTTAGGGGTTAACGCCTGGGACGTGGATGCTTGGGGGAGGGTAGTCGTTCCACCAGTGATGGCGATGCGTGGTCGTTGGCGCGGGTGCTACGGGCGGCGCCGACGTGGCCGTGGATGGTGCGACGGGCGGCACCGGCACGGCGGTCGTCGTGGTGACGGTGACGGGCGTGGTGGTGGTCGTAGTCATCGTCGTCGACGACGTGGTGCGCTTCGGACTAGTAGTCGACGGCGTTCCCCCGCCGCCGCTACTGGCCAGCACGTGAAGTCCGTAAACGATGACCGCGATCAAAATCACGACCATTAAGCCCCAAATGGCCAGCACCCACGCCTCGAGATACCACGCCGAAGACTGGTCGTCCTGATCCGCGGTTTGCTGGCCGAATTGCGAATCGTCGTTGGAGCGGCGGCGTGCGTGATCTGGTGGTTCGCTGCCCCCCACAAACAGCGATGGTATCGAACTACTGCGCCGAAAACACCAGTGGCGCGGCCGAGGTCAGACGCCCGGGGGCAAGTTAATGACGGTGGGCAAGGGCAGCGTGATTTGCGACGGCGGGCTGAACGCACCCGGTGGCGCGTTGCTCGTGGTGGTGGTCGTCGTCGTTGTCGTGGTGGTCGTCGTGGTTGTGGTGGTCGTCGTCGTCGGCGTGGTTGTGGTGGTGGTAGTCGTGGTCGTGTCGGTCGTCGTCGGGGCGGTGGTGGTTGGCGCGGTGGTCGGGGGCACGACGGGTGCGGCGGTGGTCGTCGGCGCTGCCGTCGTCGTAGTCGTAGTGGTGGCGGAGGTTGTCGACGACGTCGGGGTCGAGGGCTTGCTGTGGCCCTGGCTCGCCAGTGTGATGATGCCGTAGATGATCAGTGCGATCAGGATCGCGATGAGCACACCCAGGGCGATCAAAGCCCATGGCTTGCGATACCACGGGACCGGCTCTTCTTCCGGCTCTTGTTGGTTGTCACCGTATTCGGAGTAGGCCGGCGTGCCCCCGCCTTGGTTGTAATCGGCGGCGTATCGGGTCGGTTCACCTTGGCCGTAGCTGGGCGCGTATTGAGTGGGATCGCTTTCGCTGTAGTTGCCGGCGTATCTGGTCGGCTCATCACCGCTTTGGCCGTAGCCGCCGTATCTGGTCGGCTCGTCGTCGCGATTTCCCGGCGGTCCATAGCCCGTCACGGTCGCTGATAGTAGCGGTGAGCACTGCATAAACACCGCTGCCACGCGGGACGCTACGGCGGCGGTTTGCCTGTCCCTGGTCAGTGCCCGAGGTGCGGCGGGAGCGTAATCACCGTCGGCACTTGCGGGATCGTGATCACCGACGGGAGCGGCGGCAGGTTGGGGACGTGTGGCCGATGCGGAGGCTGCTGCGCCGGGGGCGGCGCCTGCTGCGGCGGCGGGATGGCGGCACCAGGCGGCGCAGGTGCAGGTGCTTCCGTGCTGCTCGATTCGGTGGTTGTGGTGGTCGTCGTGGGCGTTGTCGTGGTGGTGGTGGTGGTGGTAGTCGTCGTGGTCGACGTGGTGGAGGGAGCGCCACCGCCGCCACCACCAGTTGCCAGCTCGACGAGGCCGTAGACGATCAGCGCGATCAGCAGCAAGACCAACACGCCCCAGCCGACGAGCACCGCACGCTGGCGATACCAGGGGGTGGGCGCGGATTCAGCTTCGAGTGCTTCGAATTGGTCGGTGTTGTCCGCCTGCTCGGGGGACCCATACGGATCCGACCCGGGCCGCATTGGTCCGCCCGCGCCGTACTGCGCCAGCTCGGTAGGCCGGTTGCTGGGATCGTCCGGGCCAACGCTGCGTGCCACGGAACCGATCGTACTGACGCCGAGTAAACGCTGCGGTCTCACGCAGCCACGCAATTCAAAGCTGTCGCATCACCTTGGCGGCGAACAACTCCAGGTGATCGAGGTCAGCAAGATCCAGCAGTTGCAGGTAAACCCGTTGCACGCCGGCGGAGGCGAAGTGGCCGAGGCGGTCGACGATCTGCCCCGGGCTGCCCACCGCGGGGGAGTTGGACCGCATCTCGTCGACGTCGCGGCCGATGGCGGCCGCCCGACGGGTGAGCTCGGCGTCGTCACGCCCGGCGCACAGCACGAAAGCAGCCGAATAGGTCATCGAATCGGTGGAGCGGCCCACGGATTCGACTGCGTCGGCGACCCGTTGGTATTGGGTCTGCACGGCATCCAGCGTCGCGAACGGCACGTTGAACTCGTCGGCAAATGTTGCGGCCAACGCCGGCGTGCGCTTGGCGCCCAACCCGCCGATGATGATCGGCGGATGCGGGCGCTGCACCGGCTTGGGCAGTGCGGGGCAGTCACCTAGTGCGTAATGGGTGCCGGCGTAATCGAAGGTCTCGCCGACCGGCGTGGACCACAGGCCGGTAATGATCTCCAGTTGTTCGGTCAGCCGGGCGAATCGCTCGCCGGGCGGCGGGAACGGGATCCCGTAGGCCTGGTGTTCGCGCTCGAACCAGCCGGTGCCCATGCCGAGCTCCACCCGGCCGTCGCTCATTGCGTCGACTTGGGCGACCGACACGGCCAGCGGTCCGGGATGACGGAACGTCGCCGAGGTGACCAGTGTGCCGAGCCGGATCGATGACGTTTCTCGGCCGAGCGCGCCCAGCGTCACCCAGGAATCGGTGGGCCCGGGCAGCCCGTCGCCGCTCATCGCCACATAGTGATCGGACCGGAAGAATCCCGAGTAACCCAAGGCTTCGGCGGCTTGGGCGACGGCAAGCTGGTCGGCGTAGCTGGCGCCTTGCTGGGGTTCGACGAATACCCGAAAGTCCACGAGCTCAGAGTACGGACAGCTTAGAACGTTTCGACGTTCTCGATGCTGACGAACATGCCGTGGCCGGTGCGGTCGTTGGTGAACCGCGTTCCGTCGAGGGTCGCTGCGATCGTCCAGCCCTGCGCCGTGTAGGTGCGGTAGTCGATGGTGACGGCGGGGATCGCGCCGATGTTGCCCAGCACCCACTGGACCGCGCCGCTGGCGGTGACGTTGACGCCGTTGGCATGCTCGCCTTCGGTCATGGGGGAGTTGGTGAACGGCGCCTCGCACCCGACACTCTCGGCATCGATCTGGCACCGCGTCTTACCGGATTTGGTCTCGATGAACACATAGCCGTTCTCGTCAGGTGGCAGCGGGATCGCACCGGCCGGAGCTGGCGACGACGACGGTGCCGGTTGCCGCGGGGTCTTCGGTGCCGGCGCCCGGCTGGGTCTGGGGTAGGACGGCTCGGTAGCTCCCGCCCCGGGCGATGCGGTGGGTCTGCCGCCGACTGTCGAACTGCATCCGGCAACCACCAGCACGCCAGCCATCAGCCAGGCCGCGGCCAAGACAAGATGTTGTGTTTGCGATCTCCGCACCCGTGCTCCCCTACCTGCACTGCTCCGTTCAGCCTACGCACGATGTGACGGAAGTGACTGCAGTGACGCGCCCGGGCGCGGTCAACCGGCCATCGCCGCATACCCCTGTGCGAGGCCGCGCAGTTGCGCGGCGCCGTCACCGGTGAAGGAGGCACCGTGCATGAGCGCCAGTGTGGTGGGCTGCAGCTGGGCAAGCTGCTCGAGCGTCGGGCCCAGGTTGGTGGTCAGCGCGGTCGCACGGAAAGCCGCTTCAGCGTCCAAAGCTGCTGCGACGCAATCGGATTCGGTAAGCGCGGGGCATTGGCCGGTATGGGTGAGCAGATCGCCGGCCAGCAGGGTGGAGGTCGTTTCGTCGAACCACAGTCCGCTTTCCCAGTTGTGCGGCACGTGCGGTGTGGCGATGAACCGTAGCCGGTGCCCGCCGGTGTCGTGCGCCGCGTCTTCTTGCGCGACGACCGGCGGCCGGTCGCACATGTCGGTCAGCGAGAGCATGCAGGCCAGCGGCCCGTGGATCACTTCCGCGTTGGGCGCGGCCGCCAGCAGCAGGTTGACCGCGCCGCATTCGTCGGCCTCGACGTGGGCGAACGAGATCCACCGCAGCCGCTCCAGCGGGATTATCTTGCTGATGGCCGCCGACACCAGCGGAAAAAGCTGCCTCATCCCGCAGTGGAACAGGAAAGGCTGCTCGCCGGTCAGCAGAAACTGGTTGAACGTGAACCCGTGTTCGGTGATGCCCGGAACCCAGGTGGAAAGCCGATAGATGCCGTCGGCGATTTCATCGACGGCGGTGTGCAGTCCGGTGCTCATGGCGGCAGGCTACGCCGAGGCTCGGACAACCGCGGGCGGTCGGCCAGATCCCCGGACGGCCCAACTGATCGCAGCAGCCGCGCCGCAGGGTCTAATCCGCCGCGGCTGCCCCCGACATCATCTCGGCGGCCCGTTGCACGGCGTTGACGATGCCCTGGTACCCGGTGCACCGGCAGAAGTTGCCGGACAACCCTTCGCGTATCTCGTCATCAGTGGGGTTCGGGTTATCGCGCAGCAGTGCAGTGATCGACGTGACGAAACCCGGTGTGCAGAAACCGCATTGTAGGCCGTGGCATTCTCGCAATGCCGCCTGCACCGGCGACAGGTCGCCGTCTGGACCTGCGACGCCCTCGACCGTGGTGACCTCCTGGCCGTCGACCTGGACCGCGAAGATCAGGCACGACCGCACCGCCTGCCCATCCAATAACACCGTGCAGGCTCCGCATGCGCCGTGTTCGCAACCCAGATGAGTGCCGGTCAGCCCGCAGTTTTCCCGCAGAAAGTCGGCCAGCGTCACCCGCGGCTCGACCACCGCGTCGACGCTGCGCCCGTTGATCGACAGCCGGATCGTCAATTCATTCATTGCGGGCGTGCTCCTTCGCCTCCGCGATGGCCGACGTCCAGGCCCGCGCAACCATCGTGGCGCCGACCTTGGCGCGGTAGCGAGCCGAGCCCTGCAGGTCGGCTGGAATGTCATGCAGCCCGCTCACGGCAAGCTGACCGATGTCGGCCGCGGTGAGGTCGTCGACCCGCCGGCCCAGTACCGCCTCTTCGGCGGTCGACGCGTGCCGTGGAGTCGAGCCGAGGCCCAAAAGCCCGATGCCGCAGCGGCTGACCCGGTCCTCGTCGTCGAGCTGGACGGCCACGGCGGCGCCCGCTATCGCGAAGTCGCCGTGCCGGCGCGCGAGCTCCTCGATGGCAAATCCGGACCGCCCGCCCCACACAGGAAACCTTACGGCGGTGAGCATTTCGCCGCCTTCGAGCGAGTTTTCCCACAGCCCGGTGAAAAAGTCATCAGCCTCGATTTCTCGTGTGCCCGAGGACGACACCGCCTCCATCCGCGCGCCGAGCGCGAGCGCGACCGCGCCGTACTCGGCCGCCGGATCCGCGTGCGCGATCGCACCGCCCAGCGTTCCTCTGCTGCGGATCTGGAAGTGCCCGATCAGCGGGGTGGCCCGAGTGAGCAGCGGAACCGCCTCTGCCACTTCGTCGTCCATCCCGACGAACACGTGCGGCGTCGCCGCGCTGATCCGCACCTCGTCGGCGCAGCGGTCGATGCCCACTAACTCGTCGACGCGGGAGATGTCGATCAGGTTCTCGAAGTAAGTCAGGCGCATGACCAGCATCGGCACCAGGCTTTGCCCGCCGGCCAGAATCTTCGCGTCGTCGCCGTACTCGTCGAGCAAGTCCACCGCCTCTTTGACCGATTCGGCGCGGTGGTACGTGAAGGGGGCTGCTTTCATGACAGCAGCCGTGCCAGGGCGTCTCGCAGGTCGTCGGCGAGCAGCGCGGCCGGTGCCCGGCGATTCCGGCGCCCCAGCAAGTAGCCGATCGCTGTCCCGGCGGCGATGCCGGCGATCACCGGCGCAGCACGCTTGGTCAACGGAACCGCGACCACCTTCAACAGATCGACGGAATCACCTTGCTCGGCAGGCGCGGAGATGGCTGCGGCAGCAGCACTTTCGGCTTTAGTGCTGTCGCCCAGCAGGTTGGCTTCGAGGCGCTTGGCGAACTGCCCAATCAGGTTGGTGGCGACGTCGGCCAGCACGCCGCGGCCGAACTGGGCGGCTTTGCCGGAGATGGTCAGGTCGGTGGTGATCAGGACCCTGGTGGCCTCGCCCTCGTCTTTGAGCTGAGCAGTCACTAGCGCGCTGGCGGTGCCGCTGCCGCGGGTTTCCTTGCCGCTGGCCTTGAGCACCACCCGCTGGGCGGCGGCGTCCTTCTCCTGGAATGACGCCACGCCTTGGTACGACACCGTGATCGGCCCGACCTTCACCTTCACCGCACCGGTGAACTGGTCGCCGTCGACCGACAACAGCGTGGCGCCGGGCAGACACGGGGCAACCCGCTCGACGTCGGTGAGCACCTCCCACGTCTTGGCTACCGGGACCGCGACACGAAATTCGTTGTTAAACTCCACTTTTGGCAGTCCTTACGTAGTGGCTTCTTCGATCAGGTCGACGATCGCCGCCGGGCTGGCTGGTAGCCGGGTGAGCGTTACCCCCAGCGGGGCAAGGGCGTCGTTGATCGCGTTGATCACCGCAGGCGCCGATCCGATGGCACCGCCCTCGCCGACCCCCTTGTAGCCGCCGACTCCCGGCCCGGGGATCTCGACATGGCCGAATTCGATCGGCGGCACTTCGGTGGCCGTCGGCAGCAGGTAGTCGACGAACGTGGTGGCCAGCGGGTTGCCGTCGTCGTCGTAGACCATGTTTTCCAGCAGCGCTCCGCCGATGCCTTGCACTGTGCCGCCGGCGATTTGGCCCTCGACGACATTCGGGTTGATCATCGGGCCGACGTCTTCGCTGACGATGTAGCGCAACAGCTTGACCTGACCCGTTTCCACGTCGACCTCGCAGGTACAGGCGTGCGTGGCGTTGGCCCAATGGATCGGCGCCTGCGAGGTGAACCGCGCCGTCGCCTCCAACGACGGTGACATCCCCGGCGGCAA
>NZ_DASRBZ010000054.1:0-17259 GCF_035653355.1 Mycobacterium sp.
AGTGCTGTCGGCGGTCGCGGTGGTGTCCTACTTCCTGGTGGCCGGCAATCTAGCCCTTGCCATGCCGTTTACCTTCGTCGGCGCGTTTGGCGGGCTGGCCTTGGTGCTGGTCGCCACCTTCGCGCGCAAGCAGGACAGCGCGCCGCTGGTGTTGACCTACGCCGCGCTGGAGGGCCTGTTCCTCGGCGCCTTTTCGTTCGTCCTGGCCCACTTCACTGTGTCGTCGACCAACGCCGGAGTGCTGATCGGACAGGCCATCCTGGGCACCCTTGGCGTGTTCGCCGGCATGCTCGTCGTCTACAAAACCGGCGCAATCCGTGTTACGCCGAAGTTCACCCGCATGGTTGTCGCCGGCTTGTTCGGCGTGCTGGCCCTGATGATCGGCAACCTGGTCCTGGGCATGTTCGGTGTCGGCCACGGTGAGGGCCTGGGCCTGCGCAGCGGCGGCCCGTTGGCCATCATCTTCTCGCTGGTCTGCATCGGCATCGCGGCGTTCAGCTTCCTCATCGACTTCGACGCCGCCGACCAGATGGTGCGTGCCGGCGCGCCGGAGAAGGCCGCATGGGGCATTGCGCTGGGCCTGACCGTCACCCTGGTCTGGCTGTACATGGAGATCCTGCGTCTGCTGAGTTACCTGCAGAACGATTAGCTTTCGCTCGGCGACGATGCGGGCCGACGTAGCGGCCCGAGGAGGAGCCGGGCAACTAGCACAGCGACGAAAAGCCGGCATGCGTACAGCGCGTGCCGGCTTTTCATTGCGCCGGACGTGCGCTGCTGGTTATGAGAGCCGCTCGACGATCATCGCCATGCCCTGGCCGCCACCGACGCACATGGTTTCCAGGCCGAACGTCTTGTCGTAGGTCTGCAGGTTGTTGAGCAGCGTTGCGGTGATGCGGGCGCCGGTCATGCCGAAGGGATGGCCCAGCGCGATCGCCCCGCCGGAGACGTTGAGCTTGTCCTCGTCGATGCCCAGCTCGCGAGCCGATCCCAGGACCTGCACGGCGAAAGCTTCGTTGATTTCGACCAGGTCGATGTCGCGGATCGACATGCCGGCGTTGGCCAGCGCTTTCTTGGTCGCCTCGATCGGCCCCAAGCCCATGATCTCGGGTGAGAGCGCCGACACCCCGGTGGCCACTATGCGGGCCAGCGGCGTCAGGCCCAGCTCCTTGGCTTTGGTGTCGCTGGTGATCACCACCGCGGCGGCGCCGTCGTTCAGCGGGCAGGCATTGCCAGCGGTGACCGTGCCGTCGGGCCGGAACACCGGCTTGAGCTGGCTGACCTTCTCGTAGGTGGTGCCTGGCCGCGGCCCGTCGTCGACGCTGACCGTCGTGCCGTCCGGCAGGGTGACCGGCTCGATCTCGCGTTCGAAGAATCCGCTCTTGATCGCCTCTTCGGCGCGGTTCTGGCTGCGCACGCCCCAGTGGTCTTGGTCTTCGCGGCTGATCCCGGTCAGCAGCGCGACGTTTTCAGCGGTCTGACCCATCGCGATGTAGATGTCGGGCAGTGTGCTGTCGGCGCGCGGGTCGTGCCATTCGTCGGCGCCCTCGGCTGCGGCCGAGGTGCGTTCTTGGGCGTCGGTGAAAATCGGGTTCTTGGTGTCCGGCCATGAGTCGGAGGTGCCTTTGCCGAAGCGGGATACCGTTTCGACGCCGGCGGAGACGAACGCGTCGCCCTCGCCGGCCTTGATCGCGTGGAAGGCCATCCGCGTGGTCTGCAGCGACGACGAGCAGTACCGGTTGACGGTGGTGCCCGGCAGGAAGTCGTAGCCCAGCTGCACGGCGACCACACGGGCGATGTTGAAGCCGGCCTCGCCGCCCGGCTGGCCGCAGCCCATCAGCAGGTCGTCGATCTGGTGTGGGTTCAGTGCGGGCACTTTGTCGAGCGCGGCGCGCACCATCTGCGCGGCGAGATCGTCGGGCCGCATGCTGACCAGAGACCCTTTGGCGGCGCGGCCGATCGGTGAGCGGGCAGTTGAGACGATGACGGCTTCCGGCACGATCGGCTCCCTCCATCGGATGTGGGTTAGACCGGAGTCCCCGGCTCGCGTTGTGGCCAGGATGAATCGAATCTAGCGCGACGTCGAGGCGGGCCGTGGACCGGGAGCGGCCCATGCCGCGCTACCCGCCGGTGGGTACGACGACGGGTGCGGGCACCCCAGTCGTGGGCCGCCGCCACAGCCGCGACAAGATTCGCAGACGGATGCGGCCCACGCCGGTTCTGGCGGCACCGGACGTGGACGGGAGTTCAGCCGCTAACCCGCCGGTCGATTCGCCCAGCGCGTTGCACAACGCCGGCAGCAGCTGATCGGCCACCAGGGCATAGCCGGCCGCCGACGGGTGGTAGCGGTCTTCGGAGAACAACAGGTCGGGCGATGTGCGGAAGTGGGGCACCAGCAGATCCGCCAGCGGCACCGGCATACCACCGGCCGCTTTGGTCGCTGCGGCCTGGGCGCGGGCCAGCCGCAAACCCCGGGTACGTGCCAGCCAGCGCAGCGGCTGTGGGATTGCGGTGATCACGCCGAAGTCTGGGCACGTCGCGACGACCACCACCGCGCCGCTGGCCCGCAGCCGCCAGACTGCGGCCCCCAACCGACGCGCCGAGGGCGCGACCCCGTTGAGAGCGGTCACGTCGTTGGCGCCGATCATGATCACCGCCGCATCCGGCGGCGGCCCGGCTACGAACATCGCGTCGACCTGACCGGACAGGCCTTTGGAGGTGGCGCCCACAATCGCCTTGGTGCTCAACCGAATTCGTTTGCCGGTTCGCTCGGCGAGCGCACGCGCGAGCAGTACACCGGGGACTTCGTCGGCGCTGTGGCAGCCGTATCCGGTCGCCGTCGAATCCCCGAAGACCATCAAGTGCAGATCGAAAGGCACGCCGCGGTGCCACCGCTCCACCGGCCCGCCGCCGGGGGTGTACACACCGTCGGCTCGTGGTGGAATGTCCCAGGCCCTGGGTATGACGCTGCGCGCCTGTTGCGCTTGGCCGATCAGCAGGTTACGTGCACCGAGGTAGGCCGTCCCGGTCGACGCAAGTGCACCCGCTGCGGCCAGCGCGATCAAGGATCGGCGTGGCGCGCGTATGTCCACGTCCCTAGTTTAGGGCGGCCGCTAACCCGAATCCGGTAGCTGCGTAGCGAGGCGGTCACAGGGCGGATCAAATCCGGTATCGAATCGGACTCTTTGATTGTTGAAGTTCTTAGCGGTGCCAAGCTAAGTTTGCGAGGTTGGCTGGGTGCCTGGAGCGGGTATACCGAAGTATGGGGACGGATGAACCGGTCGCTCCGCTACCTCGTCCACATGCTGTACCGCACTACAACGGCGTAGGAAGTGTTGAGCATGACCGCACCTAGCAAAATATCCGGTACACCCCGCGACGATAGACCCGGCGTTGTCCTCCGCGAGACGCTTCGGTCCCCGCAACTTCCGCGCCGCACTCCGATCAGCGACGGCGTTCCCGTCGAAGTCATCGAGACCGGTCCAAGCTTGCCGGCCCGGGTGCTTTCGTTGGCGTCGCGGCTGACGATCCGGCCCGCTCTGGCGTTCGGCAGCCGTGTCCCGCATATGCCCTGGCCGTTCGGTCTGATCGACTTCGCGTGCCGTGTGTTGCTCCCTGCTCCCGGCACCGTCCGCACCACTGTGGAGTTGCCCCACGCCACCGCGCAGCTTGTCCGCGCCCCCGGCGTGCTGCCGGCTGACGGCAACCGGCGGGTGGTGCTCTACCTGCACGGCGGCGCCTTTTTGACGTGCGGGGCCAACTCGCACAGCAGGGTGGTCAACGCACTGTCGCGCTACGCGGACTCACCGGTCTTGGTGGTCAACTACCGGCTGATCCCCAAACACTCCGTCGGCATGGCCATCGACGACTGTCACGACGCCTACCGTTGGCTGCGGCTACGCGGTTATGACCCCGACCAGATCGTGCTAGCGGGCGACTCCGCTGGTGGGTACCTGGCGCTGGCACTTGCGCAGCGGCTGCAGGACGCCGACGAGGAACCGGCTGCGATGGTGGCAATCTCGCCGTTGCTGCAGCTGGCCAAGGAGGCCAAGCAGTCGCATCCCAACATCAAGACCGACGCCATGTTCTCGGCGCGGGCCTTCGACGCGCTGGTGGCGCTGGTCGCCGCTGCCGCCGCCAAGCGCATCGTCGACGGTGTGCCGGAAGAGCTCTACGAGCCGCTGGACCACCTCCGACCCGGATTGCCGCGCACCTTGATCCACGTGTCGGGTTCCGAGGTGCTGTTACACGACGCCCGATTGGCGGCCCGCAGGCTGGCGGCGGTCGGGGTGCCGGCCGAGGTGCGGATCTGGCCCGGCCAGATTCACGACTTCCAGCTCGCCGCCCCGGTGGTGCCTGAGGCGAAGCGCTCACTGCGCCAGATCGGCGAGTACATCCGCGAAGCCACCGACTAGCCGACAGCGGCTAGCGGCAGCTCACCAGCGAGGTGCCGAGCGACGATCCCGGGCATCGCCTGAGACGATGAATGCATGCGGATCGCCCGGCACATCAGTGAACTCATCGGCAACACACCACTGGTTCGGCTGAACTCTGTCGTGCCGCCGGGACTCGGCACCGTGGCGGCCAAGGTCGAGTACCTCAACCCGGGCGGGAGCGCCAAGGACCGGATCGCGATCAAGATGATCGACGCCGCCGAAGCCGCAGGTCAACTGAAGCCGGGCGGCACCATTGTCGAACCGACGTCGGGCAACACCGGGGTCGCGTTGGCGATGGTGGCCCAGCAGCGCGGATACAAGTGTGTGTTCGTCTGCCCCGACAAGGTCAGTGAGGACAAGCAGAACGTGCTGCGCGCGTACGGCGCAGAAGTCGTGGTATGCCCGACGGCAGTGCCGCCCGACCACCCGGACAGCTATTACAGCGTCTCCGACCGGTTGGCCCGCGAGATCGACGGTGCGTGGAAGCCGGATCAGTATGCGAATCCGGAAGGGCCGGCGAGCCATTACCAAACCACTGGACCGGAAATCTGGGCCGACACCGACGGCAAGGTCACGCATTTCGTTGCCGGGATCGGCACCGGCGGGACAATCACCGGCGCTGGCCGTTACCTCAAGGGGGTATCCGGGGGAGCTGTGCGGGTGATCGGCGCCGACCCGGAGGGGTCGGTCTACTCGGGCGGCAGCGGACGGCCTTACCTGGTCGAGGGAGTAGGCGAGGACTTCTGGCCGGCGGCCTACGACCCGAGCGTCCCGGACGAAGTCGTCGCGGTGTCGGACGCGGATTCATTCGAGATGACCCGGCGGCTGGCTCGCGAGGAAGCCATGCTGGTCGGCGGGTCGTGCGGGATGGCGGTGGTGGCCGCTTTGAAGGTGGCTGAGGATGCCGGACCGGACGCGCTGATTGTGGTGCTGTTGCCCGACGGCGGCCGCGGCTACATGTCGAAGATTTTCAACGACGCGTGGATGTCCTCCTACGGGTTCCTGCGCAGCCGGCTGGACGGATCGGTGGAGCAACCCACGGTCGGAGACGTCTTGCGCGGAAAGTCCGGCGCGCTGCCCGACTTGGTGCATACCCATCCGTCGGAGACCGTCCGTGACGCCATCGGGATTCTTCGCGAGTACGGAGTGTCCCAAATGCCGGTCGTTGGGGCCGAGCCGCCGGTGATGGCCGGCGAGGTGGCTGGCAGCGTGTCCGAACGCGAACTGCTGTCAGCCGTTTTCGAAGGCCGCGCCAAGCTGGCCGATGCGGTGGGGCTGCATATGAGCCCGCCGCTGCCGATGATCGGGGCGGGCGAGTTGGTCAGTGCTGCCGCCAAGGCGCTGCGGGAATGGGACGCGCTGATGGTGGTCGAAGACGGTAAGCCGGTCGGGGTCATCACTCGCCACGACTTGTTGGGATTTCTCTCTGAGGGCCCCCGGCGCCGGTAGCGGGAGCGCTGTCGAGCAAATTAAATGCGCTAGCAAACTAACGAGGCGGTTGGTCCGCGGCCGCTCTGTGCTTTCGGCGACGACAACTTGGGTGGGCCGGTGGTCGGGTACCGTAAGGCCGCCTATAGCTAGCCCCTCGTCCATGGAAGGCGTCCATGACCGACCAACCCGCCACACCGGCCGCCGGGCCGGATCCCCAGCATCCGGCGCAGGGCGCCTATCCGCCACCGCCTCCGCCGCCCGGAGGCGCCTACCCGCCGCCGCCCCCGTCGGCCGGTGGGTATGCGCCGCCCCCGCCCGGCCCGGTTGTCCGAGGTCTGCCGCCGCACGCCTACACGCCGTGGGTGACCCGCGTCCTGGCGTTCGTCGTCGACTACATCCCGTACGCGATCATCATCGGTATCGGGTGGCTGGTGCTTGTCGGCACCGAACAGACGGCGTGCGTCACCGACATCTCGCGATACGCCGTCGACCAGGTGTGTGCCAGCGGCTATTCGATGTTCGGCGTGACGACATTCTGGTTGGCGCACCTGGTGGGCTTGGCCTACGTTGTCTGGAACTACGGCTACCGGCAGGGCACCACCGGCTCGAGCATCGGCAAGTCGTTGATGAAATTCAAGGTCGTCAGCGAAAACACTGGCCAGCCAATAGGATTCGGCATGTCCATCGTGCGCCAGCTGGCGCACTTCGTCGACGCGATCATCTGCTTCATCGGCTATTTGTTCCCGCTGTGGGACGCCAAACGGCAAACGATCGCCGACAAGATCATGTCCACGGTTTGCCTGCCGGTCGAGTAGTCGGGCGACACGGTGTCAGCGGCGCGGCGATTTCCTGCCGTCGTTAGGCTGATCATCGATGAGCCAACAGCGCAACACATCCGCCGCCGGCAACGAACGTCGGCTGCAAGGGCAGGCTACTAAGGCCATTCACGCCGGCTTCCCACCGGACCCGTCGACCGGGGCGGTCAACCCCCCAATCAATATGAGCAGCACGTTCGCTCAAGACGGCGTCGGCGGCCTGCGCGGCGGCTTCGAATACTCCCGATCGGGCAACCCGACGCGGGCCGCGTTGGAAGCGGCCCTCGCTGCCGTCGAGGAGGGCAGGTTCTGTCGCGCGTTGAGTTCCGGGATGGCTGCCAGTGACTGTGCGTTGCGCGCGTTGCTGCGGCCGGGCGACCACGTGGTCATCCCCGACGATGCCTATGGCGGCACCTTCCGGCTGATCGACAAGGTGTTCACCGGTTGGGGTATCGACTACACGCCAGTGCCCCTTGCTGACCTCGACGCGCTGCGCGCCGCGGTCACCTCGCGGACGCGCCTGATTTGGGTCGAAACGCCCACCAATCCGCTGCTTTCGATCGCCGATATCGCGGCGATCGCCGACATCGGTCAGCAGTGCTCGGCAAAAGTGTTGGTAGACAGCACGTTTGCCTCCCCGGCGCTGCAGCAGCCACTGACCCTGGGCGCCGACGTGGTGCTGCATTCGACCACCAAGTACATCGGCGGGCACTCCGATGTGGTGGGCGGCGCGCTGGTCACCAACGACGAAGAGCTCGACGCGGCGTTCGGCTTCTTGCAGAACGGGGCCGGCGCGGTGCCGGGCCCGTTCGACGTCTACCTGACGTTGCGCGGACTGAAGACGCTGGTGTTGCGGATGCAGCGGCACAGCGAAAATGCCGCTGCCGTGGCCGAATTCCTCGCTCAGCATCCAGCTGTCAGCACCGTGCTGTATCCGGGCCTGCCTAGTCATCCGGGTCATGAGCTCGCTGCGCGGCAAATGCGCGGTTTCGGTGGCATGGTCTCCGTGCGGATGCGCGGTGGACGGCAAGCCGCGAAGGAGCTGTGCGCCAACACCACGGTGTTCATCTTGGCCGAATCGCTGGGTGGGGTGGAGTCGCTGATCGAGCACCCGGTGGCCATGACGCATGCCTCTACCGCCGGCTCGCAGTTGGAGGTTCCCGACGATCTGGTGCGGCTGTCGGTGGGCATCGAGGATGTCGCCGATCTGCTGGCTGACCTCGAGCAGGCCCTGGCCTAGCTGCACACAGAAACTACGCCAGCGCGTGGCGGATGGCCGCGGTCGTCACGGCGAGGTTGACTTCTGGCAGATCGGGCTCGGATTCGCTCACCCAGCTGCCGCTGGCGATATCGCCGGCACGGTCGAGGACCCACTCCCAGCCGCGGTGGTCGAGGCTGAATATCGCGCCCAGCCCGTTGACGGCGTGCAGCAGCGAGATGATCGTCGCCGTCGTGGGATCAGGGCGTTGCTGGTCGAACAGCGCCGCCGTCATCGCCGCGCGCACTTGCGACGCGCGGCTGCGGTCCGTCAATTGCCACCCGTCCGCCGGTTTGGATCCGTTGAAGTACAACCGGACTCGATGCACTTGGCCGCTGCGTTCGAGCTGCGACAGCAGGGCGGCGGGAGTGTCGCGCCGCAGCTTGGCGATCGCCGCAGCGGGGCTCAAAGGACGGCGCAGCAACAGCTGCAGCGCGGGGGCGACCACCGGATCGCCAGGGTCGGGTCCGGTCAGGACCAGCAGCCGTCCCTCCTGCACCGGCTCGCCGTCGACCGCCGGGCGTATCCGACATGCGTGCGCGAGATCGAGCAGAACCGCTGCCGCCAGTACGCGGCCCAACCGCGCGCGATCCAGCGCGGGCTGCCCCGCCGCGTTGTCGAGCAGCAGCAGCAACAGATCCTCGGCGATTTTCGCCATGAGCGGGCCTAATACCGCCCGATTCCCCGACCCCCGGTTCAGCTCTAGGCGCGATATGGCTCCGCGCTGACCAATGTCACCTCGACGGTGTTGCCGTTGGGCACCTTGTAGGTGCGGGTCTCGCCGACCTTGGCGTTGATGAGCGCACCCCCCAGCGGTGAGTTCGGCGAGTACACCTCGAGTTTGCCGTCGTTGACACCCTCTTGCCGGGTGGCGATGAGGAACGTTTCGGTGTCGGACTCGTCGCCGTTGTAGTAGACGGTCACCACCGAGCCGGGCAGCGCCACCCCGGACTGGGTGGGCGGTTCGCCGACCTTCGCGTTGTTGAGCAGGTCCTGCAGTTGACGGATGCGCGCTTCTTGTTGACCCTGTTCCTCGCGGGCGGCGTGGTATCCGCCGTTCTCCCGCAGGTCGCCCTCTTCCCGGCGGTCGTTGATTTCTGCGGCGATGACCGGACGGTTTGCGATCAGCTGATCGAGCTCGGCCTTGAGTCGGTCATGTGACTCCTGGGTCAACCAGGTCACCTGAGTGTCCGTCATCTCGTCGCGCTCCTTGTATTCGTTGTTTCCACGGTATTCGCGTGGGCAGGCTTTCGGTTCGCTGCCGGCGTATGCGGTTTCACTGCGCGTGCCGCCGCGCTGTGCCGCGTATGTCGCGCTAATGCAGCAATACACGGTCCCATCAGGAACCGTGTACCCAAATATGGTACCACCGTGACGCGTGCCGCGACTCCCGTTTCGCCGGTTGCCGGTTTTGCTCGGTTACGGCAACAGCGGCGTGGTCAGGACGGCCGCAGATAGCTGGGCACGTCGGTGCCGCAGCCGTAGACGTCTCCCATCGTCGGCGGTTGGAAGGATTTCACGATCGTCGTCAGCTGCACCGTGGGGCTGTCCGAAGGTGGGATGAGCACTTCACGCCGGCCGGTCTCACTGCCGTCTTTGGAGCGCGCCCGCACGATGCAATCCACCGGCCGCGACGGGTCGCGACGTGTCACGCCGATCGTCACCGACACCGTCTCGTCGTCGATCAGGCGGTAGCCGACCAAGGTGCCTGTCACGTCGCTGGTGCCCAGCCGCTGGTAGCCGATCACCGCCACGACGACGCCAATGGCGACGACCAGAACCGCCAGGGCGATGACGCCCCCGCGCCGCGGCCGGCGGGATGACCGGGGAGGCCCGTAGCGGGCCAGCGGGCGCTGTGTGGGCCGTTCGCTCATAGGCAGGCTTTTCCGAACCCGGGGGACAGGATGCAACGATTAGGACTGCAACTATAGGGGCACGCCCGGTTGAGCAACGGACAGAAAGCAGGTGAGCGAACTGCGATTGATGGCGGTGCATGCCCACCCTGACGACGAGTCCAGCAAGGGTGCTGCGACCCTCGCACGCTACGCGGACGAGGGTCATCGCGTGCTGGTCGTTACCCTGACGGGCGGCGAACGCGGCGACATCCTCAATCCGGCGATGGATCTACCCGAGGTGCATGGACGCATGGCTGAGATCCGCCGCGACGAGATGGCCAAGGCCGCGGAGATCCTCGGCGTCGAGCACAGCTGGCTGGGCTTCGTCGACTCCGGTTTGCCCAAGGGCGACCCCCCGCCGCCGCTGCCCGAGGACTGCTTTGCGCTGGTGCCGCTGGAGGTGGCCGCCGAGGCGCTGGTGCGGGTTGTCCGGGAGTTTCGGCCGCACGTGATGACGACCTACGACGAAAACGGCGGCTACCCGCATCCCGACCACATCCGCTGTCACCAGGTTTCGGTTGCCGCATACGAAGCGGCCGGCGACTATCGCCGTTTCCCGGACGCCGGTGAGCCGTGGACGGTTTCCAAGCTGTATTACAACCACGGTTTCCTGCGCCAGCGGATGCAATTGCTGCAAGACGAGTTTGCCAAGCACGGGCAGCAGGGCCCTTTCGAGAAGTGGCTCAAGCATTGGGATCCCAAGCACGACGTCTTCGCTGCTCGGGTGACGACCCGGGTGGAGTGCTCGGCGTATTTCAGTCAGCGCGACGACGCGCTGCGCGCACACGCCACCCAGATCGATCCCAAAGGCGATTTTTTCGCCGCGCCGATCGAATGGCAGCAGCGGCTGTGGCCGACCGAAGAGTTCGAGCTGGCCCGGTCGCGAGTGCCGGTGAAGCTTCCTGAGACCGATCTGTTCGCCGGAATCGAGGACGAGTGATGTCTTACGCGCTGGTCGGCGCGTTCGGCGTGCTGGCCGACCTGCAAGCCGATCAAGCACCCCGCCATACCGGCCCGGATTTCGGCAAGGCCAGCCCGATGGGCCTTCTGGTTATCGTGTTGCTGCTGCTGGCCACGGTGTTTCTGATCCGGTCGATGAACCGGCAACTGAAGAAGGTGCCCGAGTCATTCGACCCAGAGCACCCCGAGCCGGACCAGGCCGCCGACGAGGGCACGCTGCCCGGCGGGTCGCCGCCGGGATTGCGCGGCGATCGCAAACTCGGCGAGGCCGAGTGCAGCGGGTCGCCGCCCGGATTAGAGGCCGATCAGCCGGCCGATCGCAAGGGGCCACCCCGTGAACCTGACGGCTAGGGCGCAGCGATGAGCCCTGCGGCCAACACGCTCGCCGGGGCTGCCAGCCCCTATCTGCGCCAGCACGCCGACAACCCGGTGCATTGGCAGCAGTGGACGCCGCAGGCATTGGCCGAGGCGGCCGAGCGTGACGTGCCAATCCTGCTCTCCGTCGGCTACGCCGCCTGCCACTGGTGTCATGTGATGGCGCACGAATCGTTCGAAGACGAGGAAGTGGCCGCCGCGATGAACGACGGGTTCGTGTGCGTCAAAGTGGACCGTGAGGAACGGCCTGACATCGACGCCGTCTACATGAACGCCACCGTCGCCCTCACCGGGCAGGGCGGCTGGCCGATGACATGTTTCCTCACACCCGACGGCCGACCGTTCTTCTGTGGCACCTACTACCCGAAACATGCTTTCTTGCAGTTGCTTTCGGCGGTGACGGACACGTGGCACAACCGCCGCGGGGAAGTCGAGCAGGCCTCTGACCACATCGCGAGCGAACTCCGGGCGATGGCATCAGGGCTGCCGGGCGGCGGCCCTCAGGTCGAGGCCTCGCTGTGTGATCACGCCGTCGCCGTGGTGTTGCGCGACGAAGACAGCACCCACGGCGGCTTTGGCGGCGCACCGAAATTCCCGCCGTCCGCGTTGCTGGAAGCGTTACTGCGGCACCATGAACGAACCGGGTCGCCGGCCGCGCTGTTGGCCGTGGAGCGAACAAGCACGGCGATGGCCCGCGGCGGCATCTACGACCAGCTGGCCGGTGGTTTCGCCCGCTACAGCGTCGATAACGCCTGGGTGGTACCGCATTTCGAGAAGATGCTGTACGACAACGCGTTGCTGCTGCGCGTCTACGCGCACTGGGCGCGCCGGAGCGAGAGTGCGCTGGCACGCCGGGTGGCTGCGGAAACCGCTCGTTTTATTGTCGACGAGCTCGGCGACCGCGACATGTTCACCTCGTCGCTGGACGCTGACGCCGCCGGCCGGGAGGGCTTGACCTACGTATGGACGCCGGCCCAGCTGACCGAAGTTCTCGGCGGCGACGACGGGCCTTGGGCCGCTTCGGCTTTCGGGGTCACCGAGACTGGCACGTTCGAGCACGGCACGTCGGTGCTGCAACTGCCCGCTGATCCGGACGACCCTGATCGCTTCGAGCGGGTCCGCACCGCGCTGCTGGCGGTCCGGTTGACCCGCCCGCAGCCGGACCGTGACGACAAGGTCGTCACCGCGTGGAACGGCTTGGCCATTACTGCGTTGGCGGAAGCCAGTGTGGCGCTTGGTGACCCGGAGTTAGCGGAGGCGTCGCGGCGGTGCGCGGCCGCTCTGGTGGGCCTGCACATGGTGGACGGGCGATTGCGGCGGGCCAGCCTCGGTGGGCGGGTGGGCGACAGTGCGGCCATTCTCGAAGACCACGCGATGCTGGCCACCGGGCTGTTGACGGTGTACCAGCTGTCCATGGACCGGGCCTGGCTGCAGATGGCTACCGATTTGTTGGATATTGCGCTGGCGCACTTCGCCGATCCGGAGCTGCCGGGCCGCTGGTTCGACAGCGCCGACGACGCGGAACAGTTGATGTTTCGTCCGGCCGATCCGGTGGACGGTGCGACACCGTCGGGGGCGTCCGCGATCGCCGAGGCCCTGCTGATCGCCGCGCACCTGGTCGGCGGTGAGCGCGCCGATCGTTATGGGCAGGCCGCGGCCGATACGCTGGGGGTGCATTCCCCGTTGCTGGCCCGCGCCCCGCGCTCGGCCGGGCACTGGTTGGCGGTGGCCGAATCCGCCGTGCGCGGGCCGTTGCAGATTGCGGTGGCCTGCGCTGAGCCGGGCTCGTCGCTGCTGGCCGACGCACGCCGATTGGCGCCGGGCGGGGCGATCGTGGTCGGAGGGGAAGTGGACTCGTCGGAGCTCTTGATCGGCCGCGACCGGGTGGACGGTGCCGACGCCGCCTACGTCTGCCGCGGCCGGGTCTGCGACCTGCCGGTCACCACCGTCGAAGACCTAGAGGCCGCACTGGCGCGGTAGCGTTCGTCTCATGCCGAGTGCTGAAGTCATCGCCGACACCGTCAACCGGTACATCAGCCTGATCGCCAAGGGCAGCGCCGACGACATCGCCGACCTCTACGCCGACGATGCCACTGTCGAAGACCCCGTCGGCGGCGAGGTGCACATCGGCCGGCAGGCCATTCGCGGTTTCTACTCCGCGGTCGAAGGCGCCGAGCGGGAGTGCGACTTGGTGTCGCTGCGTATCGCGGGCAACGAGGCGGCTTTTCAGTTCCGGCTGACGGTGAAGTCCGGCGGCGGTGGGATGGTGATCGAGCCGATCGACGTGATGGTGCTCAACGACGACGGCAAGGTCGCCGCGATGAAGGCTTACTGGTCGGCGGAGAACGTCACCCAGCTCTAGGGTGGCGCCGTCAGAGCACCGCGAACCACATCGCGATGTAGTGGCAAGTCGCCGCCACCGCGGTGCAGGCGTGGAAGAACTCGTGATAGCCGAACACCGTCGGCCACGGATCGGGCCAGCGCAGCCCGTAGAACACGCCGCCGACGCTGTAGATCAACCCACCGACGATGAGCAACACCATCGCGGCCACGCCGGCGCCGTGCAAGATTGGCCCGATAAACCAGATCGCTACCCAGCTCAGCAGCAAATACAGCGGCACGCCGACCCAGCGCGGCGCCGTCGGCCAGCACATCTTCAGGGCGATCCCGGCCAACGCGCCGCCCCAGACGATCCAAAGCACCAGCTGCCCTTCGCGGTGCGGCATGGCGCACACCGCGAACGGTGTGTAGCTGCCTGCGATGAACACGAAGATCATCGAGTGGTCGAGCCGTCTCATCCACGTGCGCGCAGTCACCGATTTCCAGTGGATCCGGTGATAGGTGGCGCTGACCCCGAACATGGCCACGATGGCCGCGGTGTAGGTCAGCGTCGCCAATCCGGCCGAGGTCCCTGACAACGGCCAGGACACGGCCACCAGGGCCGCGCCCGCGATGATCGACGCAATCGCCGAATAGACGTGAATCCAGCCGCGAAGCCGCGGCTTCGTCAGGACATTTACCGCGCCCTCGGCGAGATGTTCGGCCGCATGGTGAGCCGCAGCCAACGGCCCCGACGGAGCGGGATCGTCTGTCACGCCGGTCGATGCGTTCATATCCCTCCCTGATCAAGATCGCTGGAACGCCTATTAGCCACAGTACTGGGCGCGCCGGTGAACCCCAGGGTGCCGCGCATCGAGTTCGTCGGTAATTCTCGACGTCGGCACTAGTCTGGATACCCGTGGAGATAATCCCGCCGCGGCTCAAGGAGCCGCTGTACCGGCTCTATGAGCTGCGTTTGCGGCAGGGCCTGGCGGCATCGAAATCCGCATTACCCCGGCACATCGCCGTTTTGTGCGACGGCAATCGGCGATGGGCGCGCAGCGCTGGTTACGACGACGTCAGCTATGGCTACCGAATGGGCGCTGCCAAGGTCGCCGAGATGCTGCGCTGGTGCCAGGAGGCCGGCATCGAAATGGCCACCGTGTACTTGCTGTCCGCGGAAAACCTGCAACGCGACCCCGACGAGCTCGCCGCGCTCATCGAGATCATCACCGACGTCGTCGAGGAGATCTGCGCGCCGGCCAACCGCTGGAGTGTGCGAACCGTGGGCGACTTGGGGCTCGTCGGCGAGGAAACGGCACGCCGACTGCGCGAGGCCGTCGACTCCACCCGGCCCAACAACGGCTTTCACGTCAACGTCGCCGTCGCCTACGGCGGCCGCCAAGAGATCGTCGACGCCGTGCGCGCGCTGCTGAGCAAAGCACTGGCCAACGGAGCCAGCGCTGAAGAGCTCATCGAGGCGGTCACAGTCGAAGCCATCTCCGAAAACCTTTACACCTCAGGGCAACCCGATCCTGACCTGGTGATCCGGACCTCCGGAGAGCAGCGGCTGTCGGGTTTCCTGTTGTGGCAGAGCGCCTATTCCGAGATGTGGTTCACCGAGGCGTACTGGCCGGCGTTTCGCCGGGTCGACTTCCTGCGCGCGCTTCGCGATTACAGCCTGCGCCACCGCCGTTACGGCATGTAATAGCCGGCGAACGTCACCGCGCTCCGTGCAACACTGGACGCATGGCTGCGCTGTCGGCGGTCGTGTTCACGCTGAGCTGGTGGCTGGGGCTGTATCTGCTGGCCCGCGACCCGCGTAAACCTGTGCTGGTGCTGGCGGCGATCGGGCTGTGCGGGTTTGCGGCCGTCGTGGCGCTGGACGCGGTGCGGGTCACCGGGCATGTCGACGCGCTGAGCCACGTCGAGATTTATCTGGTCGCGGTGCCGGGCGTGGCGTGGTTCGCGGTGCTGCTCGAGCTGTCCCGGCCGTCCGACAACTCGCGGGCCCGCACCGGTGAGGTACTGCTGGTGGCGGCGATGGCCGCGTTGACCGTGCTGGGCGCGGCGCTGGCCGGCAGCGTCGACGGGCCGCTTCGGGCGGGCCACGTGCTGATGTTTGCAGTGATCTCGTTCTTGACGCTCGGCGCGATGGTTGCTGCTCTAATTCGGCCCACCCAGCCCATTCCGGTGACCGGTGTGGTGGTCGTCGCGACCCTGTTTTTCGCGTTGAGCAACGCCATCTTGATCATTCCGCTGGGCTTGGTACCCAGCTGGCTGGCGTTGGCGTCGACGGGGTGCGACGTGTGTTTGCTCGGGATCGCGGTGGCGCTGTGGGATGCGTTCGACGAGGGCCAGGCGCTGCGCTTCGACATGCTGCGCTCATTCGCCGGCAGCATCGTGGTGGCGGTGCTGTTCGGAAGCCAGGCCCTGATCGCCCTGGCGGTGACTCGGCAGGAAGGCACCGCGCAGCTTGCGCTGACGGTGCTGCTGTTCACCAGCGTGGCGATCGCGATCGCCGCGCAGGTGCTGGCCAACCCGTGGGCCGGGATGCTTGACCGGATGGCGTTCTGGCAGTCGCCGACGCTGCGCGCCGACCGGGCCACGTTGCGCCGCACCGAGGCGGCCTTGCCGCTGCGCTCGGCTGATCCGCTCGACGACATCGACGACGACACGTTCGCCCGACTCACCCGGCGCGCGCTCGCCCACTACGGCGACTTGTCCAAGCTGGTGGCCAGCCCGCTGACCGCGCTGCCCGTCATCGACGAACGGTTAGCCGCCCGCGGCGCGCCCGACCAGCCGTTGGAGCGGGCCAACGAGCTCAGGGCTCTGCTGGCCGAGCACATCGCGCGGCTCAAGCCCCGCGACGGCGGCGACTTCGGCACGACCGAGCAGTGGCGGCACTACAACTCGCTGTATTTCCCGTATGTGGTCGGCGTGCGCGCCTACGCGCAGAACGCCACTGCGGCCGGCCTGGACCCCACGGCGCGCCAGGCGTGGCAGTGGCTGGTCACCGAGGTGCCGCAGCGCTCCCTGCACAACTGGCAGAACGCGGCGGCCAGGCTGATTGCCGCCGACCTGCGCGGCCGGGTGCCGGTCCATAGCGACGCCGGCTGACGACAGCGCTTAGCCGGATTTGAACCGGCCCGGGAATAGGCCCGTATTGAACATAGGTTGAGTTGCGCATGGCAGTGCTTGGCAGTGTCATGTCTCGATCTGGCAGCGCCCAGACCGCAGGCTCAACAGTGTTCGACCGCACCCGACGTCCCAAGGAGTTCTGACATGACCGCTGTCTCTGGTCTGGCAACCCGGCCCCTGTACGACTCGACCGATTCGTTGTTGCGCTTTGCGATGCGGGTCGACGCCACCGTCACCGGGCTCGCGGGGCTGGTTGTCGCGGCGGCCGCCGATCCCATCTCCTCGCTGACCGGGCTCAGCTCAATCACCGAATACGGGTTGGGCGTGGCTTTCGCGCTCTACGGCCTGCTCGTGTTCTCCCTCGCCGCGCTGCCCAACCTGCGGCGCGTCGGCGTCAGCGTCGTCATCGCCAACATCGTGTGCACCCTGGCAGCGGTCGCGGTGGTGGCCGCCGGCTGGTTGCCGTTGACCGCAGCCGGCGTCGCGGCCACCTTGGGTAGCGGCTTTTACACCGCCTTCTTCGCGATGCTGCAGTACCTCGGAGTGCGCCGGCTACCGGCCTGACTCCCATATCGCCGATGCGGGTCGCCGCCGTTCGAGGTTTCGGTGCGCGGCCCGCATCGGCCTGATCC
>NZ_DASRBZ010000055.1:0-7554 GCF_035653355.1 Mycobacterium sp.
CCGCGCCGCGTATCGACTGAGTCTAGAAGCAACTGGTGGAACCCCGGCGCCAGCGCATGCCGACCCGTCGCACCACCACCGTCCTCGTAGCCGAGTCGAACTGCACTAGTTTCGATCCTTGGACCACCTGCCCAAAGCGCGGAGGTGGCCATGGTTGTGTGCTGCCTAGAAGGTCCGGCTGATTTTACGGCGCGGGTGGCGCAAGGCTCGCGATAACGGTTGTCCCTAGCGAGCTCGCCGACGTCATGTCGGATCCCAAAGCCGGTCTAGGTCGCTGACCAGCACCGGCGGACTCATAACCTCACTGGTTCCCGGCCTGGGCGTAGTTCGCCACAGCCACCGCTACCGCGCCCCGCGTGTGGCTGGACATTACGGTGGGTATTGGGCGCACAGAGCTTCCCCCAACATCGCGGTTTGACCGCGCGAGGAAATACGCGACTACGGATACAGCAGGATGGAGTGGCGGGTGCCCGGTCGTGTCGAGATCGATGACGTCCAGCCCGTCGTTTCGTGCGGGAGGTATCCCGCAAAAGCCGTCGTCGGCGAAGTGGTCCCGGTCCGGGCCGCGGTCTGGCGAGAAGGACACGAAGCGGTCGCAGCAACCCTGGTGGTGCGATATCTCGGGCCGCGCTACCCGCAAGTGACCGAAATGCGCCGGCTCAAGGCGGTTCAGGTCACCGAGGCGGTAACGACCGGGGCCGCCGTAGCATCCGGCGCGGCCGCGCACGCGCGAGTCAAGCCGCTGCTGGTTCCCATGACCATGGGCGAGGAGCCCTTCGTTTTTGACGGTCAGTTCACCCCGGACCGCGTGGGATTGTGGACGTTTCGAGTGGACGGCTGGGGTGACCCGATTCACAGCTGGCGCGAGGCTGTGGTGGCCAAGCTCGACGCCGGTCAAGGCGAAACCGAATTGTCCAACGATCTGCTTGTGGGCGCGCGGCTGTTTGACCGCGCCGCCACCGGCGTGCCGCGCAGCGAGCGTGACCCGTTGCTGGCGGCCGCGAAGGCCCTGCGCGCGCCCGGGGATCCGCTGACACGTGCCGCGCTGGCGCTAAGCCCGCAGATCGACGAATTGCTGCGCCGCTACCCACTGCGCGAGCTGGTCACCCGCGGCGACCAGTACGGCGTCTGGGTGGACCGTCCGCTGGCCCGCTTCAGCGCGTGGTACGAGATGTTTCCCCGCTCGACCGGCGGCTGGGACACCGACGGGAAGCCGGTGCACGGCACGTTTGCCACTGCGGCCGCGACACTGCCGCGCATCGCGAACATGGGGTTCGACGTGGTGTACCTGCCACCGATTCACCCCATCGGCAAAGTCCACCGCAAGGGCCGCAACAACACCGCCACCGCCGCGCCCGGCGATGTCGGATCGCCGTGGGCGATCGGCAGCGACGAGGGCGGCCACGACGCGGTGCACCCGCTGCTGGGCACCATCGACGACTTCGACGACTTCGTGGCGGCGGCCCGCGACCTGGGACTGGAGGTCGCGCTGGATCTGGCGCTGCAGTGTGCGCCGGATCATCCCTGGGCTAGAGAACACCCGGAATGGTTCACGGTTCTGCCCGACGGCAGCATCGCCTACGCGGAGAACCCGCCGAAGAAATACCAAGACATCTATCCGCTCAACTTCGACAACGACCCCGCCGGTCTTTACGACGAAGTCTTGCGTGTCGTGCGGCACTGGATGGACCACGGCGTCAAGGTCTTCCGGGTCGACAATCCGCACACCAAGCCCCCGGACTTCTGGGCGTGGTTGATCGGTCAGGTCAAGGCAGTCGATCCCGACGTCCTGTTTTTGTCGGAGGCCTTCACCCCGCCGGCCCGCCAATACGGGCTCGCGAAGCTCGGCTTCACCCAGTCCTACACGTATTTCACCTGGCGCACGGCCAAGTGGGAGCTCACCGAGTTCGGCAACGAGATCGCCCAATTCGCCGACTTCCGCCGGCCCAACCTGTTCGTCAACACTCCCGACATCCTGCATGCCGTACTGCAGCACAACGGGCCCGGTATGTTCGCCGTCCGCGCGGTCCTTGCGACGACCATGGGTCCGTCCTGGGGCATGTACTCCGGCTACGAGCTTTTCGAGCACCGCGCTGTGCGCGAAGGCAGCGAGGAATACCTCGACTCCGAGAAATACGAGCTGCGACCCCGCGACTTTGCCGGTGCGCTGGCCGAAGGACGTTCGCTGGAGCCGTTCATCAAGCGGCTCAACGAGATTCGTCGGCTGCACCCGGCGTTGCGTGAACTGCGCACCATTCACTTCCACCCCATCGACAACGATGCACTCCTGGCCTATAGCAAGTTCGACCCGACCACAGGTGACTGTGTGTTGGTGGTGGTGACGCTGAATGCCTTTGGCCCTGAGGAGGCAACACTGTGGTTAGACATGCCCGCGCTGGGTATGGAGCCCTATGAACGATTTTGGGTGCGAGACGAGATCACCGGCGAGGAATACCAATGGGGAGCAGCCAACTACGTCCGGATCGACCCTGCCAGGTCGGTGGCCCACATCATCAACATGCCGCTGATTCCCGAGGCATCACGAATGACGCTGTTGCGCCGGAGGTGAGGCTGTAATGACACGAAGCGACCAACTCGCTGCACTGCATCTGGCTCCCGACTCCAGCGAGCTGTCGCGACTGGCGGCAGGCGAACACCACAATCCCCACAGCATCCTGGGTGCCCACGAGTACGGCGATCACACCGTCATCCGGGCATTTCGGCCGCACGCGGTCGAGGTTGTCGCGCTGGTCGGCGGCCGGCGATACCCCATGCAGCACATCGATTATGGCTTGTTCGCAGTTGCGTTGCCGTTCGTCAACCTCATCGACTACCGCCTCGAGGTGAGCTATCAGGGTAGCGGTGAGACGCCCGACGTCCATACCGTGGCAGACGGATATCGTTTCTTGCCTACCCTGGGCGAAGTCGACCTGCACCTGTTCGCAGAAGGCCGCCACGAACGACTTTGGGAGGTGCTGGGCGCGCATCCGCGTTCTTTCACCACCGCGGACGGCGTCGTCGAAGGTGTGTCGTTCGCCGTGTGGGCGCCCAACGCCAAGGGCGTCAGCCTGATCGGCGAATTCAACCACTGGAACGGCAACGACGCCCCGATGCGCGTGCTGGGCTCCTCGGGCGTGTGGGAACTGTTTTGGCCCGACTTTCCGACCGACGGGTTGTACAAGTTCCGGGTGCATGGCGCCGATGGTGTGGTCACCGATCGGGCCGACCCGTTTGCGTTCGCCACCGAGGTGCCGCCGCAGACCGCCTCGCGGGTGACTACGAGCAGCTACACGTGGGGTGACGCCGACTGGATGGCTCAGCGCGCGCAGCGCAATCCAGTTTTCGAGCCGATGAGCACGTACGAGGTACACCTGGGTTCGTGGCGTCCGGGCCTCAGCTACCGCGACCTCGCTCGTGAGTTGACGGATTACGTTGTCGCCCACGGCTTTACCCATGTCGAGATGCTGCCCGTCGCCGAACACCCCTTCGCCGGGTCGTGGGGCTACCAGGTCACCTCCTACTACGCGCCGACGTCGCGGTTCGGCACGCCCGACGATTTCCGTGCCCTTGTCGACACGCTGCACCAGGCCGGCATCGGCGTCATCGTCGACTGGGTACCAGCCCACTTCCCGAAAGACGCGTGGGCACTCGGCCGCTTCGACGGCACACCGTTGTACGAACATTCCGATCCCAAACGTGGAGAGCAGCTCGACTGGGGCACCTACGTTTTCGACTTCGGCCGGCCCGAGGTCCGCAATTTCCTGGTGGCCAACGCGCTGTACTGGCTCCAGGAGTTCCACGTCGACGGTTTACGGGTGGATGCTGTCGCCTCCATGCTCTACCTCGACTACTCACGCCCGCAGGGCGGCTGGACGCCGAACATCTACGGTGGCCGCGAGAACCTGGAAGCCGTGCAGTTTTTGCAGGAGATGAACGCCACCGCGCACAAGGTGGCGCCAGGCATTGTGACCGTCGCCGAGGAGTCGACCTCGTGGCCGGGCGTATCACGACCGACCAGCGTTGGCGGACTGGGCTTTTCGATGAAGTGGAACATGGGCTGGATGCACGACACCCTGCACTACATGAGCCGTGACCCGATTTATCGGAGCTACCACCACCACGAAATGACGTTCTCGATGCTGTACGCGTTCAGCGAGAACTTCGTGCTGCCGATCAGCCACGACGAGGTGGTGCACGGAAAGGGCACGCTGTGGGGCCGGATGCCGGGCAATGATCACGTAAAGGCCGCTGGAGTGCGCTGCCTGTTGGCCTACCAGTGGGCGCACCCGGGTAAGCAGCTGCTGTTCATGGGTCAGGAGTTCGGCCAGCGCGCCGAATGGTCCGAGCAACGCGGCGTGGACTGGTTTCAGCTGGAAGAGAACGGCTTTTCCAACGGGATCCTGCGCTTCGTGCGCGACATCAATGAGATCTATCGCAACCACCCCGCGCTGTGGAGTCAGGACACCATGCCGGAGGGCTATTCCTGGATCGACGCCAACGATTCGGCCAACAACGTATTGAGTTTCCTGCGTTACGGAAGCGACGGCTCGGTGATGGCGTGTGTATTCAATTTCGCCGGAACCGAGCACAGCGGCTACCGGCTCGGCCTGCCGTCCGCCGGCCGCTGGCGCGAGGCGCTCAACACCGACGCGACCGATTACAACGGCAGCGGCATCGGCAACATGGGCGGCGTCGAGGCTACCGACGACCCCTGGCATGGCCGCCCGGCGTCGGCGGTGTTGGTGCTGCCGCCGACGTCGGCACTGTGGCTGGAGCCTGCGTAGCGGGAGGGGATGTAGCGCGGCGCCGTACCGCGCTCAGTACAGCGCGTTGGCGAGGTTGCGCCGAGCCGCGATGACGTCGGGGTCGGCGGGGTCGAACAGCTCGAACAACTCGATCAGCCGGGTACGTACTTTGCTGCGCTCGTCGCCGGAGGTTCGCTTGACCAGGGCGATCAGCCGGTCGAACGCGGCGTTGACGTCTTGGTTGAGAATCTGCACGTCGGCGGCGGCAAACGCAGCTTCGATGTCGTCGGGGGCGGCGTCGGCGACGGCCACGGCGTCGGGGCGCCGTTCGGTAGCGCGCAGCAGGAAGTCGATCTGACGTATCGCGCCTTTGGCTTCGGCGTGGCTCGGGTTGGCGTCCAGGATGGCTTGATACGAGTCCCGCGCGGCGGCGAAGTCACCGGCCTCCAGCTGCTCACGCGCCTGCGCCAATGCGGGGTCGATCTGCTCGGGTTCACCGGAAGTCGTTGCGCCGCTGAGCTTTCCGGCTGTCGCCGAAAGCAGCGAGTCCAACCAACGGCGCAGCTGATCGGCCGGCTGCATTCCCTGAAAGCTCGACAGGGGTTGTCCGGCAGCTAACGCCACCACCGTCGGAACCACCTGCACGCCAAAGATCTGGGCCACTCTGGGCACGGCGTCGACGTTGACTGTCGCCAGCGACCACTTGCCGTTGTCGGCGGCGGCCAAGTCGGCAAAGGTGTCGGCCAACTGAAGGCAGACGTCGCTGCGCGGCGACCACAGAAGAACGACGACCGGCACCTGATTGGACCGGATCAGCACTTCATCTTCGAAGTTGGCCTCGGTGATCTCAGTGCCCACCTGCTGCGCCGGTGCTGCATCGCCACCGGCTGGAGCCTTTTGCTGGGCTCGCTGCTTGAGGCCGGACAGATCGACCGCACCGGCCATGGCGGGCCCGATCGGGGGACGGGAACGCGTCACGTCACCAAGTTTGTCACGCCGCTTCGGGTGCCAGTCCACCCGGTTGCGACCACACTGCTCATCGCACAAAACGGGCCAGAGCTGCGCCGACATGCACTCTGATCAGCGCCTATGACGAAAATCACATCGCGCGGCGATAGTGCGCACCAGCAACGATCCAGCAACCGGGCCGGGCGATGACAGTGTCGGCTAGCCGGCCCGCAGGATCAGTGCGTCTCCTTGGCCGCCGGCGCCGCAGAGCGCTGCAACCCCGTATCCGGAGCCGCGACGCGCCAACTCGAGGGCAACATGCAGCGTGATACGGGCTCCGGACATGCCGATCGGATGACCGACAGCGATCGCGCCTCCGTTGACGTTGACGATGTCGGGATCGACGCCGAGTTCTTTGGTGGAGGCCAGGGCCACCGCGGCGAACGCTTCGTTGATTTCCACGACATCGAGGTCGTCGACGGAAATGCCTTCCCGCTTCAGGGCCTTCTTGACCGCGTTGGCGGGCTGTGATTGCAGCGTGGAATCAGGCCCGGCCACCACACCGTGCGCGCCGATCTCGGCCAGCCAGGTCAGCCCCAGCTCGGTGGCCTTCTCTTTGCTCATCACGACAACCGCGGCAGCACCATCGGAGATCTGCGACGACGAGCCGGCGGTGATGGTGCCGTCCGGGCGAAACGCCGGCTTGAGGGCGGCCAGCGAATCGGCGGTGGTGTTGGCGCGGATGCCCTCGTCCTCGCTGAACTGCAGTGGATCGCCTTTGCGCTGCGGGATGCTCACCGGCGCTACTTCGTCGGCGAAGACGCCGTCCTTCCAGGCCGCAGCCGCCTTCTGATGCGACCGCGCAGCGAACTCGTCCTGCTCGCGGCGGGTGAAATTGTCCGCCTGGTTGCGCTGCTCGGTCAGCGCCCCCATCGGCTGGTCGGTGAACACGTCGTGCAGGCCGTCGTAGGCCATGTGGTCCAAAACCGTCACGTCGCCGTATTTGTAGCCGGCCCGGCTACCGACCAGCAGATGCGGCGCCTGGGTCATGGATTCCTGCCCGCCGGCCACCACCACATCGAATTCGCCAGCACGAATCAGCTGGTCAGCGAGGGCGATCGCGTCCAGACCGGACAGGCACATCTTGTTGATGGTCATCGCCGGGACGTCCCAGCCGATACCGGCCGCCACTGCCGCTTGACGGGCCGGTAGCTGGCCCCCACCGGCGGTCAGCACCTGACCCATGATCACGTACTGCACCAGCGACGCCGGCACCTTGGCCTTCTCTAAGGCGCCCGCGATCGCGATGGCACCGAGATCACTGGCCGAAAAGTCTCGCAGCGAGCCCATCAACTTGCCGATGGGTGTCCGGGCTCCAGCAACGATGACCGACGTCGTCATGAGTACCTCCAGGGCAGGCGTCGACGGCCGATTTGGCCGATCGGAGAGGCGCAATCGTTCTCATCAGGTTACCGTGGCGTTATGACCACCGATCACGTTGACGTCCGTCGCGCCCTGGCTACTGCGTTGGTGACAGCGGTTGACCACGTCGGCATCGCTGTACCTGACCTCGACGAAGCCATCACGTGGTATCACGACCACCTGGGAATGATCGTGCTGCACGAGGAGGTCAACGACGACCAGGGGATCCGCGAGGCCATGTTGTCGGTGCGCGGGGCCCCAGTCGGCAGCGCGCAGGTGCAGCTGATGGCTCCGCTCGACGAGTCGTCGGTGATCGCGAAGTTCTTGGACAAGCGCGGGCCCGGCATCCAGCAGCTTGCGTACCGGGTCAGCGACCTCGACGCGCTCACCGAGCGGCTGCGCGATCAAGGTGTCCGACTGCTGTATGACGCCCCGCGGC
>NZ_DASRBZ010000056.1:0-9357 GCF_035653355.1 Mycobacterium sp.
ACGGCACCTGGTTGGTGGCCATCGTATCCGGCCAGCTGTCCCCCACCGAGAAGTTCTTGGGTGACCTGCTCGACGCGTTTTCTGACGGGCCGGTGGTGATCGGCCCCACGGCGCCCTCGCTGACCGCCGCCTACCACAGCGCCAGCGAAGCGATCTCCGGCATGAACGCCGTCGCCGGGTGGAGCGGGGCGCCGCGGCCCGTGCTGGCGCGAGAGCTGCTGCCAGAGCGCGCCCTGATGGGCGATGCGTCAGCGGTCGCGGCTTTGCACACCGACGTGATGCGGCCGCTGGCCGACGCCGGGCCGACGCTCACCGAAACACTCGACGCATACCTGGACTGCGGCGGCGCGATCGAGGCGTGCGCCCGAAAGTTGTTCGTTCATCCAAACACGGTGCGCTACCGACTCAAGCGCATCGCCGAGTTCACCGGCCGCGATCCCACAGATCCGCGCGACGCGTACGTCCTGCGGGTGGCCTCGACGGTCGGCCACCTGGCCTACCAGATGCATCACTCCAGCATCGGAAAGCCGGCCGCGACGCCGCAGGCGGCGACCGACGTCACAGCCGTGGGCGCCCGCCAGGGACAGTAAGAGATCGCGGCACGATATCAAACGAATCGCATCCGAGGGTGTTTTGTAGGGGCTCCACAAAAACCTAAGACAAGGTTCATAATCTGTTACACCCCGCAAAACCGTCTTCACAGTGTTCTCTTAGACACGTGATTGCGTTGCTCGCGCCCGGACAGGGCTCGCAGACACCCGGAATGCTGACGCCCTGGCTGGAACTGCCCGGCGCCGCAGAGCAGATCGCGGCATGGTCGGCGGCGAGTGGCCTGGACCTGGAGCGCCTGGGCACCACCGCATCGGCCGAGGAGATCACCGACACCGCGGTCACCCAGCCACTGGTCGTTGCCGCCACGCTGCTCGCGCACCAAGAGCTCACCAAACGCGGTTTGTTCAATGGCGCCGAACTGATCGTTGCCGGCCACTCCGTCGGCGAGATCGCGGCGTACGCGATCGCCGGCGTCATCTCCGCTGACGACGCCGTTTCGCTGGCTGCCACCCGCGGCGCCGAGATGGCCAAGGCCTGCGCGCTCGAGCCGACGGGGATGTCTGCGGTCCTCGGTGGTGACGAGGCCGAGGTGCTGCGCCGGCTTGACGAGCTCGAGCTGGTGCCGGCCAACCGCAACGGCGCTGGCCAGATCGTCGCGGCCGGCCCCTTGACCGCGCTGGACAAGCTGGCCGAAGACCCGCCGGCCAAGGCGCGGGTACGTCCGCTGGGCGTGGCCGGGGCCTTCCACACCGAGTTCATGGCGTCGGCCCTGGAGGGCTACGCGGCAGCCGCGGCCAACGTCGCGGCCGCCGAGCCTACGGCGACGCTCCTGTCGAACTATGACGGGCAGCCGGTATCGTCGGCGCAGGCGGCGATCGAGAAGCTGGTCGCTCAGCTGACCCGCCCGGTGCGTTGGGATCTGTGCACCGAGACCCTGCGTCAGCGCAATGTCACGGCGATCGTGGAGTTTCCGCCCGCGGGCACTCTGGCCGGGATCGCCAAACGGGAACTTCGGGGCGTTCCGACGCACCCGGCCAAATCCCCAGCAGACCTCGACGGGTTGGCGCAGTTGTAACGCTTACCAAGCTTTGGCACGAGGCGAAGGCCTTGCCGCCGACCCGAGGCAACAACCGAATAGCACGACTTCGCTAACCATTTGATACGCCACGCACCCCATACCGCACGCAACGCACCTACCGCACGTTTTCACCAGTAACACAACACATTACGAAGGGAAGCCACTGTGCCCGTCACTCAGGAAGAAATCATCGCCGGCCTTGCCGAGATCATCGAAGAGGTCACCGGTATCGAGCCGTCCGAGGTCACCCCGGAGAAGTCGTTCGTCGACGACCTGGACATCGACTCGCTGTCGATGGTCGAGATCGCCGTGCAGACCGAAGACAAGTACGGCGTGAAGATCCCCGACGAGGACCTCGCCGGGCTGCGCACCGTCGGTGATGTCGTCGAGTACATCCAGAAGCTCGAGGAAGAGAACCCCGAGGCGGCCGAGGCGATCCGCGCCAAGATCGAGGCGGAGAACCCCGACAAGGTCGAGGCTGTTCGGGCCCGGATTGCGGAAGCGCACACGGAGAAGTGACCAAGCCTTCCACTGCTAACGGCGGTTTCCCCAGCGTTGTGGTAACCGCCGTTACGGCGACGACGTCCATCGCGGCGGACATCGAGAGCACATGGAAGGGTTTGTTAGCTGGCGAGAGCGGCATCCACGTCCTCGAAGACGAGTTCGTCTACAAGTGGGATCTGCCGGTCAAGATCGGCGGTCACCTCAAGGATCCGGTCGACGCGCACATGGGCCGGCTGGACCTGCGGCGTATGTCGTATGTCCAGCGGATGGCCAAGCTGCTGGCCGGTCACCTGTGGGAAAGCACCGGCAGCCCCGAGGTCGACCCGGACCGGTTCTCGGTCGTTATCGGCACCGGGCTGGGCGGCGCGGAGCGGATCGTCGAAAGCTATGACCTGATGAACGAGGGCGGGCCCCGCAAGGTGTCCCCGCTCGCGGTTCAGATGATCATGCCCAATGGCTCCGCGGCGACCGTCGGTTTGCAGCTGGGAGCCCGGGCCGGGGTGATGACCCCGGTGTCGGCGTGCTCGTCGGGTTCGGAAGCCATCGCGCACGCGTGGCGGCAAATCATCCTGGGCGACGCGGACATTGCGGTCTGCGGCGGCGTCGAGGGCGGCATCGAGGCGCTGCCCATCGCGGCGTTCTCCATGATGCGGGCCATGTCGACGCGCAACGAGGACCCGGAGGGCGCCTCGCGTCCGTTCGACAAGGACCGGGACGGCTTCGTGTTCGGCGAAGCTGGCGCGCTCATGGTGATCGAGACCGAAGAGCACGCGAAAGCCCGGGGCGCAACAATTTTAGCCCGGCTGATGGGTGCCGGTATCACCTCTGATGCTTTCCACATGGTGGCGCCTGCACCCGACGGGATCCGTGCGGGCAAGGCGATGATCCGCGCGCTCGAGCTGGCGGGATTGTCCCCCAAGGACATTGACCACATCAACGCACACGCGACCGCTACCCCGATCGGTGACACGGCTGAAGCCAACGCCATTCGGGTCGCCGGCTGCGAACATGCAGCGGTGTATGCGCCGAAGGGCGCGCTGGGTCATTCCATCGGCGCCGTGGGTGCGCTGGAGTCGGTGCTCACGGTGCTCACCCTGCGAGACGGTGTCATCCCGCCCACGCTGAACTACGAAACACCTGATCCCGAAATCGATCTCGACGTCGTCGCGGGCGAACCCCGCTACGGCAATTACCAGTACGCGATCAACAACTCGTTCGGATTCGGCGGGCACAACGTCGCGCTTGCCTTCGGGCGTTACTGAAAGTTACGACGTCCGGCGCCGACGCGGGCCGCGAACGGTCCGAGGAGAAGCCGGACAGCAGGAAAGGAACTCATCCGACTCTCATGACAGAGCTGGTTACGGGGAAAGCGTTCCCCAATGTGGTTGTCACCGGCATTGCCATGACAACTGCCCTGGCATCTGACGCGGAAACCACGTGGAAGATGCTGCTGGACGGCCAAAGTGGTATCCGCAAACTCGACGACCCGTTCGTGGAAGAGTTCGACCTGCCGGTACGCATCGGCGGGCACCTCGTCGAGGAGTTCGACAGCCAGCTGTCGCGGATCGAGAACCGCCGGATGGGCTACCTGCAGAAGATGGCCACCGTGCTGGGCCGGCGGGTCTGGGACAACACCGGCGCCCCGGAGGTTGACACCACCCGGTTGGCGGTATCCATCGGCACCGGGATGGGATCCACCGAGGAGTTGGTCTTCGGCTACGACGACATGCGCGTGCGCGGCATGAAAGCGGTGTCCCCGCTGGCCGTGCAGATGTACATGCCCAACGGCGCGGCCGCCGCAGTCGGTCTGGAACGCAAGGCCAAGGCCGGGGTGATGACGCCCGTGTCGGCGTGCGCGTCCGGTTCGGAAGGCATCGCGCGGGCCTGGCAGCAGATCGTGCTCGGTGAAGCCGACATCGCGGTCTGCGGCGGTGTGGAGACCAAGATCGAGGCGGTGCCGATCGCCGGCTTCGCGCAGATGCGCATCGTGATGTCGACGAACAACGACGACCCGCCGGGCGCCTGTCGGCCGTTCGACAAAGACCGCGACGGGTTCGTGTTCGGTGAAGCCGGCGCGCTGATGATCATCGAGACCGAAGAGCACGCCAAAGCCCGGGGCGCAAACATTTTGGCCCGGCTGATGGGCGCCAGCATCACCTCCGACGGCTTCCACATGGTGGCGCCGGACCCCAACGGTGAACGTGCTGGATATGCGATGACCCGGGCGATTCAGCTTGCCGGTCTCACCCCGGGCGACATCGACCACGTCAACGCGCACGCCACCGGGACCTCGGTCGGCGACCTGGCCGAGGGCAAGGCCATCAACAACGCTCTTGGCCCGCACGGCGGAAACGCGGCGGTGTACGCGCCTAAGTCGGCACTGGGCCACTCGGTCGGTGCTGTCGGCGCGGTGGAGTCGATCCTGACCGTGCTCGCGTTGCGGGACCAGATCATTCCGCCGACACTGAACCTGGTCAATCTCGACCCAGAGATCGACTTGGACGTCGTGGCGGGCAAGCCGCGGCCCGGTGACTACAAGTACGCGATCAACAACTCATTTGGATTCGGCGGGCACAACGTCGCACTCGCCTTCGGTCGCTACTGAGCGTCGCTATTGAGCCGAGCACCAATCGAAGAGGAGACCTGTTCATGACGACCATGGCCCCCGAGGCGGTCGGCGAATCGCTTGATCCACGCGATCCGTTGCTGCGGCTGTCGACCTTCTTCGACGACGACAGTGTGGAACTGCTGCATGAGCGGGACCGCTCGGGCGTGCTGGCCGCGGCAGGCACCGTCAACGGCGTCCGCACTATCGCGTTCTGCACCGACGGCACGGTGATGGGCGGGGCCATGGGAGTCGAGGGCTGCGCGCACATCGTCAACGCCTACGACACCGCAATCGAGGAGCAGAGCCCGATCGTGGGCATCTGGCACTCCGGTGGTGCCCGGCTCGCCGAAGGCGTGCGCGCTCTGCACGCGGTCGGGTTGGTGTTCGAGGCCATGATTCGCGCGTCGGGTTACATCCCGCAGATCTCGGTGGTCGTTGGTTTCGCCGCCGGCGGCGCCGCGTACGGGCCGGCGCTGACGGACGTCATCGTGATGGCTCCGGAAAGCCGAATCTTCGTCACCGGGCCCGACGTGGTGCGCAGCGTCACCGGTGAAGACGTCGACATGGCGTCGCTGGGCGGCCCGGAAACCCACCACAAGAAGTCCGGGGTGTGCCACGTCGTCGCCGACGATGAGCTCGACGCGTACGCGCGTGGTCGCCGCCTGGTCGGATTGTTCTGTCAGCAAGGGCATTTCGACCGTAGCAAGGCTGAAGCAGGTGACATCGATCTGCACGCGTTGTTGCCGGAATCGTCCCGGCGCGCCTATGACGTGCACCCGATCGTGCACAGCCTGCTCGACGACGGCACGTTTGAGGAGTTCCAGGCCAAGTGGGCGCCGTCGATGGTGATCGGCTTGGGCCGGTTGTCCGGACGCACGGTCGGGGTGTTGGCCAACAACCCGCTGCGGTTAGGCGGCTGCCTGAACTCTGAAAGTGCCGAGAAGGCAGCGCGTTTCGTTCGGCTATGTGATGCGTTCGGGATTCCGCTGATCTGCGTGGTCGACGTGCCGGGCTATCTGCCCGGTGTGGACCAGGAGTGGGGCGGCGTGGTGCGCCGCGGCGCCAAACTGCTGCACGCGTTCGGCGAGTGCACGGTGCCGCGGGTTACGTTGGTGACGCGAAAGATCTACGGCGGGGCCTACATTGCGATGAACTCCCGCTCACTGGGCGCAACGAAAGTGTTCGCGTGGCCTGACGCGGAGGTCGCGGTGATGGGCGCCAAGGCGGCCGTCGGGATTCTGCACCGCAAGAAGCTGGCCGCCGCACCGGAGCACGAACGTGAGGCATTGCACGACCAATTGGCGGCCGAGCACGAGCGCATCGCCGGCGGGGTCGACAGCGCGATCGATATCGGTGTGGTTGACGAGAAGATCGACCCCGCGCACACCCGCAGCAAGCTGACCGAGGCGCTGGCCGAGGCGCCGGCGCGCCGCGGTCGGCACAAGAACATCCCGCTGTAAGGTTTTGCCTCTTTGCCGCGAGTCGCGAGCGTAACGCCACGGCGAGAAATCGCGAGAAAGTCTGCCGCAGCGTTACAATCGCGGATTGCGTCGCCCTATCGCGTGGTGTAGCCGCCGTTAGCGAAGATGGACCTACCAAGCCTAAGAAGGCTTTCCGCGGTGCGGTGAGCGAAACGCTCTTTGTCGTCAGGGGAAACCTCGCAGTGCTTAAGGAATTCCATCGCGGCGAAGTTGTCCTGCAGCGGGTAGTCCACTGAGAACATGAGATTGTCCAGGCCCAGCATCGCTCGGGCACAGTCGAATACGGCACGTCGAACGCCCCGCTGCTGGTGACGAAGACATTCTTTCGCAGGTAGTGGCCGACGTTGTTGCGCAGTCGGTGACCCGTCGACTCCCCCGTTCTTTTGTGGTCACCACTGAGCGCCCGGCTTCGTCGCCGTGACGGCGTGGGTGCGGATGAGCGGCAGACCCCACCAAGCACGCCACCCGAGATCTTGACGCTTGACGTTTTCCATGCCGCGCTGCCGTAATCGGTTGGCGTACAGCCGCGTGAAGCCGATGTCGGCGATGACGAGGCGACCGCCGGGCCGCAGCACCCGGATAGCCTCATCGATCGCGGACCGGCGTGCTTCGTTGCCAGACAGGTTGTGGATCGCCAGGCTGCTGACGACCACATCGAAGGACGCGTTCGGGAACTGGAGGTCGGTCATGTCGCGGGTGTGCAGCTCGATGCGGTCGGCCACGCCTTCGGCGTCGGCGTTGTCCAGTGTGGCCTGCATGCAGTTGCCGGTCTGGTCCGGCCGCCAAATGTCTACTCCCACAGCACGTCCCCGCGGCAAAAACTTCGCCGCCGCCAATAGCACCGCGCCGCGTCCGCAGCCGAGGTCGAGTACGCGTTCGTCGCCGCGCAGGTGCAGTTCTGTCAGCAGGTGGGCCCATACCTCAAATTTTCCACGCCGGCTGAACCGTAGAATGCTGAAGCCGGCGGACACCAGGACGACGGCAACCACAGCGGCCGTCACTCCAGCGACTACGCGCCCGTCCAAGAGCCACCTGACGGCCAAAACCGCTGCGGTAAGGCACAATAGCGCATAGACCGTGAACACGACCGGTGCGGGAATTAGCCGGTAATCGCCGTCGACTCCGTATCGCCCCCGCGGGCGCGCGAGGTCAGCAGCCAGCTCAGTCATCGTGATCGCCTCCGTATGCCGTGGCCCGGTAGTCGCGGGCAAGCCGGTCGAATATCGGGATCGCTTTGTTCGCAGCGCGTTTCACTCGCCGCTTGTCCGGTGCGTCGGCCGGCTCAAAGGCGCGGTGCACGGTGTCGGCGAGCTGATCGGCCTTCTGGTCCAGGCTCAACCGGATGCTCGGCGGCAAAAACGGTTCGGCGGCGAAGAACCCGAACACGATGTTCGGCAAGGTGTAGTCGAGATCAGAGGGGCGCAGTTCCGCACGCAGCATGCCCTCGGCGGCAAGCACACCCAGATAATCTCGGTTGACGCCGAGCTTGGTTTCCTCCAGCCGCCGGTGGTTCGCCGAGGCGAGGAACGTGTCGAGCGTATCGGCGTCGCGGGTATAGAGCGCACGAAGCACGGGACGGCGCATCGCTTCGACGAACAGCCGCCGCAGGTAGCGGTGCAGCGCCACTTCGGCGGGGTCGTTTCGCAGCGCATCGACGACCGCGTCCGTCATCCCCGCCGCCTCACGAGCGCTGACCGCGTTAAAGAGCTCCTCACGAGACCGCCAGTGCAGGTAGATGGTTCCCTTGCCGACGCCGGCGCGGCGAGCCAGCTCATCGATGGTCACTCGCCGATAGCCCCAGCGCAGCAGCAGGTCACGGGCGGTATCAAGGATCCGGTCGGCCCGCTGTACGCGATCGACACGAGAACGCTCCACCATCACCGACCCTCCGGTGTCCGAGACCCAATGACCAAAATACAATATTGGTCAACAGTCATCAAGCAATGGTGGCGGGGCGGCGAGGTTGCCTACCACCGCGGGCCAGTCGACTGGCTCAGTGCGTCCGACCGAGGATCTGGCACACCACCTCGCGGAGTTCGTTCTGCGGGTCGGCGGGCAGCCCGTCAGCCCGCCAGCCGACGAAATCATCGGGGCGCACTAACAATGCTCCGTCAGCTGCAAGTCCGGTGACGGCTGCCCAGGTGCCGTCTACGTCGACCTCAGTTCCAACGCGCCGCACGCTGATTGGGACGCCTGTTGCTCTCGACGCGGAGGCTGCGGCGTCGACCCACCGGGCACCGTCATCTCCGATGAACAGAGTGAACCCGGATGCGAGCAGGTCCAGGGTGGAAACCTGCTTGCCATCGCGATACACCCAGGCATGAGGCGCTCGGGTACCGGGTTGTCCGCGCAGCTCGTCCACCACCAGCACATCATCCGGATTCGCCGCGACCGGCTCGTCGGAAACCACTGCGGCGGACCGGTATTGGTAGCCGACCAGCAGGTGGAACATCGGCGCCTCCTCCTCTGGAGGCAAGTGCGGCCTACTGTCGTCGTCCAACTTCAGAAACTCCAGAGCCGGTCCGGTCAGCGACTGGCGGGCCGAGAACCGCCCGACTGGTCGCCGTTCGGCGTCGTAGGTCGTCAGCAACGCCGACCCGGCGGTGCCGTTCAAGACAGCGGCGAGCTTCCACGCCAAGTTGTGTGCGCTTTGAATCGCAGCGTTGGCTCCCCCGGCCTTGAATGGCGGCATAGTGTGCCCGGCGTCACCGACGAAAAAGATTCGCCCGCACTGGAATTGGTCGGCCACCCGCTCGTACGGTTGCCATGCGGCGACGTCGACGATCTCCATGTCGATCTGTTCGCCGATCGCCTTCGTCAGGATCTCGGCGCAACGTTGCCGGGTGAACTGTTCTGCCGTTTCCCCTTTGTCGGGGAAGTAGGTGGTCATGAACACGCCGAGGTCACCCTCGGCTGTGACGAATATCCCCTCTACGTCAGAGTTTTTGACCTGCACGGCATCGCCGTCGCCAAGGTGCGGGACGAACTGCCGCCATGGCGCGCGAAAGTAGATGAAGACGACAAAGATGGGCACGGCACCATACCCCGACGTCGTGACACCCAATGATTCGCGGACATGGCTGTGCACACCGTCGGCCGCGACCAGATAGTCCGCGCGCACCGTCTCTGACTCG
>NZ_DASRBZ010000057.1:0-12236 GCF_035653355.1 Mycobacterium sp.
GCGAGAACGCGGCCTTAAGGTCGCGGTGGTGTGTAAGTCGTTGTTCGGCAAGGCGCACACGGTGATGGCCGAGGGCGGCGCCGCGGCGGCGATGGGCAACGCCAACCCAAAAGACAATTGGAAGACCCACTTCGGCGACACCATGCGGGGCGGCAAGTTCCTGAACAACTGGCGGATGGCCGAGCTGCACGCCAAGGAAGCACCGGACCGGATCTGGGAGCTAGAGACCTACGGGGCGCTGTTCGACCGCACCAAAGACGGCCGTATCAGCCAACGCAACTTCGGCGGACACACCTATGCGCGGCTAGCCCACGTCGGTGACCGCACCGGCCTCGAACTGATCCGCACGCTGCAGCAGAAGATCGTGTCGCTGCAGCAAGAGGACTACGCAGAACTCGGTGACTATGAAGCGCGGATCAAAGTCTTCGCCGAGTGCACCATTACCGAACTGCTCAAAGACGGCGACCGAATCGCCGGGGCTTTCGGATACTGGCGCGAAACCGGCCGGTTCCTGTTGTTCGAGGCGCCGGCGGTGGTACTGGCCACCGGCGGGATCGGCAAGTCGTTCAAGGTGACGTCGAACTCCTGGGAGTACACCGGCGACGGGCATGCTCTGGCGCTGCGGGCCGGCGCGACGCTGATCAACATGGAGTTCGTCCAGTTCCACCCGACTGGCATGGTCTGGCCGCCCAGCGTCAAGGGGATTCTGGTCACCGAAGGTGTGCGCGGTGACGGCGGCGTGCTGAAGAACGCAGACGGCAAGCGGTTCATGTTCGACTACATTCCGCCGGTGTTCAAGGGGCAGTACGCCGAGACCGAGCAGGAGGCCGACCAGTGGCTCAAGGACAACGACTCGGCTCGTCGCACCCCCGACCTGCTGCCCCGTGACGAGGTCGCGCGTGCGATCAACTCCGAAGTCAAGGCCGGCCGCGGCACGCCGCACGGCGGGGTCTACCTCGACATCGCCTCGCGGCTGACGCCCGCGGAGATCAAGCGGCGGCTGCCGTCGATGTATCACCAGTTCATGGAGCTTGCCGGTGTCGACATCACCAAGGAACCGATGGAAGTCGGGCCGACCTGTCACTACGTGATGGGCGGCGTCGAGGTTGACCCGGACACCGGCGCGGCCACGGTCCCCGGGCTGTTCGCCGCCGGTGAGTGCTCCGGCGGTATGCACGGCTCAAACCGGTTGGGCGGCAATTCGCTGTCAGACCTGCTGGTGTTCGGCCGGCGCGCCGGGCTGGGCGCCGCCGACTATGTGCGGGCACTCAAAAGTCGACCGGCGATCACTGAGGAGGCGGTGGAGGCCGCCGCCCAGCTCGCGCTGTCACCGTTCGAAGGCCCCAAAGATGGCTCGCCTGCGGAGAATCCGTACAAACTGCAGATCGATCTGCAGGACACGATGAACGAGTTGGTCGGCATCATCCGCAGCGCCGACGAGATCACGCAGGCGCTTAGCCGGTTAGAGGAGCTGCGAGGCCGGTTCGCCAACCTGCAGGTCGAGGGACATCGCCAGTACAACCCGGGCTGGCACCTGGCCATCGACCTGCGCAACATGCTGCTGGTCAGCGAATGTGTGGCCAAAGCCGCGCTGGAGCGCACGGAAAGCCGTGGCGGGCACACCCGCGACGACCATCCCGGCATGGACTCCAAGTGGCGCAAAGTCCTGCTGGTGTGCCGCGCGCAAGGCGGGGCGGGCAGCCTGCCCCACATCGACATCAGCCACGAAGAGCAGACCCCGATGCGGCCCGACTTGCTGGAGCTCTTCGAGCTCTCCGAACTGGAGAAGTACTACACCGACGAAGAGCTGGCCGAGCATCCAGGACGGAGAAGCTAATGACGTACAACGCGAGCCTGCGGGTCTGGCGCGGCGACGACGCCAGCGGCGCGCTGCAGGACTTCACCGTCGAGGTCAACGAGGGCGAGGTGGTGCTCGACGTCATCCACCGTCTGCAACAGACCCAGACACCCGACCTCGCAGTGCGCTGGAACTGTAAAGCCGGCAAGTGCGGATCGTGCTCGGCGGAGATCAACGGCAGACCGCGGCTGATGTGCATGACGCGGATGTCGACGTTCGCCGAAGACGAAGTCGTCACCGTCACCCCGCTGCGCACGTTCCCGTTGATCCGCGACCTGGTCACCGACGTGTCGTTCAACTACGAAAAAGCCCGGGAGATCCCGTCGTTCGCACCGCCCAAGGAATTGCAGCCCGGCGAATACCGGATGGCGCAGGTCGACGTGCAGCGCTCGCAGGAATTCCGGAAGTGCATTGAGTGCTTCCTGTGCCAAAACGTGTGCCACGTGATCCGCGACCACGAGGAGAACAAGAAGGCGTTCGCCGGCCCGCGCTACCTGATGCGGATCGCCGAGCTGGAAATGCATCCGCTGGACACGCTGGACCGGCGCAACGAGGCGCAGGAGGAACATGGCCTGGGCTACTGCAACATCACCAAGTGCTGCACTGAGGTCTGCCCGGAAAGCATCAAGATCACCGACAATGCCCTGATTCCGATGAAGGAGCGCGTGGTCGACCGCAAATACGATCCGGTGGTGTGGCTGGGCAACAAGCTGTTCCGGCGTTAAGTCCCGCCGAGCAGACGCAAGCACCCTGTTTCGCGCCAAACTGGGTGCTTTTGCGTCTGCTCATCCCAGAGCTTTAGCGCACGGTTGATCCGGGTATTCCGTTGGGCAGCCCAACGGAACGACCGGAAAGGCAGCTTCGATGGCCATACGTGAACCTGCCAGCATCAATGACATCCGCACCGCGATCCGGGAGCTGTCGGTTCGCGCCGATCTCGCGCACAAAGAAGGCCGCCACGACGACGCCGCCGAGATCGAGCAGCGCATCCAGGGCTATCGCGAAGAGCTCAGCCAACGCCCGTAACTGAAATCAAGTCGCCTTGGGCGGTGACGGCACGCGCGGGATAGCGCACGATTTTGATCAGGGTCGCCGGTGTGCGCGTGCTCGGTCCGATGTCAATCTGCTCGCGCCAGTCCACCGCGCGGCGGGTCAACTCCCCGCGCAGGGGCGTGCATCCGCGGAAGTGCGGGCTATGGACCATCGCGATCGCCTCTTTGTCGGCCTGCGGCAGGGCAAAGAAACGACGCGCCACTTCGAGCGCCTTGGCGACCAGCGACTCGGCTAAGCCGTGCCCGATCAGATAGCAGAAACCGATCTCGTGATCGGCCTCGCGCAGGCGCTTGCGCAACACTCCGGGTTGGTCGCGGAGATCGACCACAGGCCCGGCTGTGGTGCTCAACACAGTAGCCACTCGTACATCATTGCCGCAGGTCAACTGCTATGCCCGGGTCTCGATCAAGTGGGTCCCAACCGGTTGGTTAGTTAGCTAGTGGAATTTAGCTCACACTCGCTTGCGTTGAAGTTACTGACGCGTTAAGTTGAGCCTGTTACTGGTGGGTAACTTAGACCTAGTACCCAACCACATGGTGGCGTTCTCATCGAGGAGGAAGCACGTGAGCCACTACAAGAGCAATGTCCGCGACCAGGAATTCAACCTGTTCGAGGTCTTCGGTGTCGACAGGGCATTCGGCGAGGGCCTCTACAGCGACCTGGACGTGGACACGGCCCGCGAGATGCTGGCGGAGATGAGCCGGCTGGCGGAGGGTCCTATCGCCGAGTCATTCGCAGAAGGTGACCGCAACCCGCCGGTGTTCGATCCGGAAACCCACTCGGTGACGCTGCCTGAGGCGTTCAAGAAGTCCGTGCACTCGGTTCTCGAGGCCGGTTGGGACAAGGTCGGCATCGACGAGGCTCTCGGCGGCACCCCGATGCCCAAGGCGCTGGTGTGGGCGCTGCACGAGCACATCCTCGGCGCCAACCCGGCCGTATGGATGTACGGCGGTGGCGCTGGATTCGCCAACATCCTCTACCACCTGGGTACCGAGGAGCAGAAGAAGTGGGCTGTGCTGGCCGCTGAGCGCGGCTGGGGCGCCACCATGGTGCTGACCGAGCCGGACGCCGGCTCGGACGTGGGTGCCGCTCGTACCAAGGCCATCCAGCAGGACGACGGCTCCTGGCACATCGACGGCGTCAAGCGGTTCATCACGTCGGCCGATTCCGGCGACCTGTTCGAGAACATCTTCCACTTGGTGCTTGCTCGCCCGGAGGGCGCGCGCCCGGGCACCAAGGGGTTGTCGCTGTTTTTCGTGCCCAAGTTCCTGTTCGACCCCGAAACCGGTGAGCCCGGTGAGCGCAACGGCGTGTTCGTCACCAACGTCGAGCACAAGATGGGCCTGAAGGTCTCGGCCACCTGTGAGCTGTCCTTCGGCCAGCACGGTGTGCCGGCTAAGGGCTGGCTGGTGGGCGAGGTGCACAACGGGATTGCGCAGATGTTCGAGGTCATCGAGCAGGCCCGCATGATGGTGGGCACCAAGGCGATCGCGACGCTGTCCACCGGTTACCTGAACGCCCTTGAGTACGCCAAGTCCCGCATCCAGGGCGCGGACATGACCCAGATGACCGACAAGACCGCGCCGCGGGTGACGATCACCCATCACCCCGACGTACGCCGGTCGCTGATGACCCAGAAGGCCTACGCCGAGGGCCTGCGCGCGCTGTACACCTACGCAGCGACGTTCCAGGACGAGGCGGTGGCCGATGCGGTGCACGGTGTGGACGCCGAGCTGGCGGTCAAGGTCAACGACCTGCTGCTGCCGGTGGTCAAGGGTGTGGGCTCCGAGCAGGCCTACGCCAAGCTCACTGAGAGCCTGCAGACCTTCGGCGGATCGGGCTTCCTGCAGGATTACCCGATCGAGCAGTACATCCGTGACTCGAAGATCGACTCGCTCTACGAGGGCACTACGGCAATCCAGGCGCAGGACTTCTTCTTCCGCAAGATCGTCCGCGACAAGGGTGTGGCCCTGGCGCACGTGGCCAGCCAGGTGGAGGAGTTTGTCAAGAACGAGAATGGCAACGGGCGGCTGAAGGCCGAGCGCGAGCTGCTGGCCACCGCGTTGGCCGATGTGCAGGCCATGGCCGCGAGCCTGACCGGCTACCTGATGGCCGCGCAGGAGGACATCTCCAGCGTCTACAAGGTGGGCCTGGGCTCGGTGCGGTTCCTGATGGCTGTCGGCGACCTGCTGATCGGTTGGCTGCTGCAGCGTCAGGCTGCCGTGGCGGTCGAGGCCCTCGACGCGGGAGCTAGCGACGCCGATCGGGCCTTCTACGAGGGCAAGATCGCGGTGGCGTCGTTCTTCGCGAAGAACTTGCTCCCGCTGTTGACCAGCACCCGTCAGGTGATCGAGGCGATCGACAACGACCTGATGGAGCTCGACGAAGCCGCCTTCTAAGCGGTGTTCGCCGGGCCCCGTCCGGCCAAGACGCAAAGATCCCCCGTTTCACCTGGAAACGGGGGATTTTGCGTCTACCGCGGCGAACTTGATGCCGAATCGGCGGCACGACGGACCCGAAACGGCAAGAATGACAAAAGGCCGCCGCTGGATCCCCTCAGTCCAGCGGCGGCCATTCCCGGCCGACCCTGCGTCCGGGGCTCAACGGTCCATCAGGGCCGATTCAGGGATGCCCCGCGTTGCCATCGGGTCGGGGGGTCGGACGACAACACGGAGCTATCCGGTACTTCGCTTACCCAAACGCCGACGTTACTAAACTTGCAACGGAATTCAGCGTTCGGCGGTTCACGCCTCCAGGATGGCGGCCACGCCCTGCCCGCCGGCCGCGCAGATCGAAATCAGCGCGCGCCACGGCTTGCCGGCGCCGCCCTTCTGCTCAGCTTTCTTGTGGGCCAGCAGTTTCGCGGTCTGCGCGAGAATGCGTCCACCGGTGGCCGCGAACGGGTGGCCCGCGGCAATAGACGAGCCGTTGACGTTGAGCTTGGAGCGATCAATGGGTCCCAGCGCGGCGTCTAAGCCCAGCCGCTGCTTGCAGTACTCCTCGGACTCCAATGCTTGCAAGTGCGCCAGCACCACCGATGCGAACGCCTCGTGGAACTCGTAGAAGTCGAAGTCCTGCAAGCTCAATCCGTTGCGCGCCAGCAGCCGGGGAATCGCATACGTGGGCGCCATCAGCAGCCCGTCGTTGCCGCTGACGTAGTCCGCGGCCGCGGTTTCGGCATCGACGAAGTAGGCCAGCGGCGTCAGAGAGTGCTGATCCGCCCAGTCCTCACTGGCCAACAACGCGACTGACGCACCGTCGGTGAGCGGCGTGGAATTGCCAGCCGTCATCGTCGCGTCACCGGCTTTCACTCCGAACACCGGCTTGAGTTTGGCCAGCTTCTCCAACGACGCGTCTGGGCGCAGGTTGTCGTCGCGGTAAAGCCCTAAAAACGGCGTCACCAGATCGTCGAAGAAGCCACTGTCGTACGCGGCGGCCATGTTTCGGTGGCTTGCGGCGGCGAGTTCGTCTTGGTCGACCCGCTTGATGCGCATCTGCTTGGTGGTGATGGCTTGATGCTCGCCCATCGACAAACCGGTGCGGGGTTCGGCATTCACCGGGATCTCGACGCCGAGGGTGGCAGGCAGCGTGCCCACAAGCCTTAGCCGCTCGAGGTTGGACTTGGAGCGGCGCAGCTTCAGCAGCGTGCGACGCAAGTTGTCTCCCAAGCCGATCGGTGGGTCCGAGGTGGTGTCGACACCGCCCGCGGCGGCCACCTCGTAGCGGCCGGCGGCAATGCCGTCGGCCGCGGCGATTGCGGCCTGCAGCCCGGTGCCGCACGCCTGCTGCATGTCGAAAGCCGGGGTATGCGGCGAAAGCGCTGATCCCAGTACACATTCGCGCATCAAGTTGAAGTCGCGGCTGTGCTTGAGTACCGCGCCGCCGATGACAGCGCCGAGTTGTTCACCGGCGAGGTTGAATCGCTCGACCAGTCCGCTCAGCGCCGCAGTGAACATGTCCTGGTTGGACGCGTCGGCGTACGCGCCGTCGGACCGCGCGAACGGGATGCGATTGCCACCCAACACGGCGACCCGTCGCCGGGACTGCATACTTTTGTTGGCAGGCTGGGTACTCGCCTTAGATCTTGTCGAATCATTCGCTGGGGCCACGTTTGTCTCCGTGTTGTCGATGTGGAAAAGGTCCGCCGATAAGGGCCATACTACCCACTGTTCTTACTCTGGAGTAAGTTCGTCGTTGGTACGGTGTTCGATCCAAGGCACGTCCTCACACGGAAGGCAGCTCAGTGGCACCTAAGCTCTCGTCCGATCTATTCTCGCAGGTCGTCAACTCCGGTCCTGGGTCCTTTCTGGCCAAGCAGCTCGGTATTCCGCAGCCCCCGACGCTGCGTCGCTACCGGGTAGGTGATCCGCCGCTGGAAGGCTCCGTGCTGATCGGCGGTGAAGGCCGGGTGGTGGAGCCGCTCCGAACGGCGTTGGACCGAGACTACGAGGTGGTCGCCGCTAACCTCGGCGGCCGGTGGGCCGACTCGTTCGGCGGGCTGGTCTTCGACGCCACCGGGATCACCGAACCGACCGGTTTGAAGGCGCTGCATCAGTTCTTCACCCCGCTGCTGCGCAACCTGGGCGCCTGCGGCCGCGTCGTCGTCGTCGGCACCACCCCGGAAGCCGCCGGCAGTACCAACGAGCGGATCGCGCAGCGTGCGCTGGAGGGTTTCACCCGCTCGCTGGGTAAGGAGGTTCGGCGCGGGGCGACCGTCCAGCTGGTCTACGTCTCGCCCGACGCCAAACCGGCGGTGACCGGTTTGGAGTCGACAATGCGGTTCATCCTGTCGGCCAAGTCGGCATACGTTGACGGCCAGGTGTTTTACGTCGGGGCCGCGGACTCCACACCACCGGCGGATTGGGACCGTCCGCTGGACGGCAAGGTTGCGGTAGTGACCGGTGCAGCCCGCGGCATCGGGGCGACCATCGCCGAAGTGTTCGCCCGCGACGGCGCACGTGTGGTCGCCATCGACGTGGAAGCCGCCGCCGAGCCGCTTGCGGAGACCGCGAGCCGGGTCGGCGGGACCGCGCTGACCCTCGATGTCACTGCCGCCGACGCCGTCGACCAGATCACGCAGCATCTGCGCGACCATCACAACGGTCGCGCCGACATTCTGGTCAACAACGCCGGTATCACCCGTGACAAGCTGCTGGCCAACATGGACGATGCCCGCTGGGACGCGGTGCTGGCCGTGAACCTGCTTGCGCCGCTTCGTCTCACGGAAGGGCTGGTCGGTAACGGCTCTATCGGCGAGGGCGGCCGGGTGATCGGGTTGTCGTCGATGGCCGGCATCGCGGGCAACCGAGGACAGACAAACTACGCCACCACCAAAGCCGGCATGATCGGCATCACACAAGCGTTGGCACCCGGACTCGCCGAGAAGGGCATCACAATTAATGCCGTCGCGCCCGGGTTCATCGAAACTCAGATGACCGCAGCAATCCCGTTGGCCACCCGCGAGGTGGGCCGGCGGCTGAATTCGCTGCTACAGGGTGGCCAGCCGGTAGACGTCGCCGAAACCATCGCGTATTTCGCCAATCCGGCGTCGAACGCGGTGACAGGCAACGTCATTCGCGTGTGCGGCCAAGCAATGTTGGGCGCTTGAGTCCGGCGACCACGAGGATCGGAAAGAGCCGAGGAGCCGGACGAGTGGATGGAGCCGCGATGACGCAACCGAGTGGACTCAAGAACATGCTGCGAGCGGCGGCCGGGGCATTGCCGTTGGTCCCCCGCGACGACCGGCTGCCCGACCGGACGATCAGCGTCGACGACCTGTCGATCGACCGCACGCATGTGGCCGCCTACGCGGCGGTGACCGGCTTGCGCTACGGCGATACCGTGCCGCTGACCTACCCCTTTGCGTTGGCCTTCCCGACGGTGATGTCACTGGTGACCGCGTTCGACTTTCCTTTTGCCGCAATAGGAGCCATCCACACCGAAAACCACATCACCCAATACCGGCCGATCACGGTGACCGATACCGTCGGCATCAAGGTCCACGCGGAGAATCTGCGCGAACACCGCAAGGGCCTTCTGGTCGACCTGGTGACCGACATCAGCGTCGGCAACGACAAAGCGTGGCACCAGGTGACTACGTTCCTGCATCAGCAGCGCACCAGTCTGTCCGGCGAACCAAAACCACCGCCGCAGAAGCAGCCCAAGCTGCCGCCGCCGAACGCTGTGCTGCGGATAAGTCCCGGACAGATTCGCCGCTATGCGGCGGTCGGCGGTGACCACAATCCGATCCACACCACCCCCATCGCGGCCAAGCTGTTCGGCTTCCCTACCGTGATTGCGCATGGAATGTTCAGTGCAGCAGCGGTATTGGCCAATATCGAGGCGCGTCTTCCGGACGCGGTGAGCTATTCGGTGCGGTTCGGCAAACCAATGGTGCTGCCTGCGCAGGCCGGGCTGTACGTAGAGCGTGCCGATGACGGTTGGGATCTCGCGTTGCGCAATATCGCCAAGCGCTACCCATATCTCACGGGCACGGTTCGCGCGCTGTAGCCGATGCCTGCGGTGGCTAGCCGGAACCGGTGGCGACCTTGGACGCGGTGTCGGCGTCGCGATCGACCGGCCAGGCCTTCAGACCGCGCCAGAACAGGTTGATCATCAGCTCGGCCGCTTCGTCGACGTCGGTATCGCCGGTACTGAGCCGGGTGGCGACCGCCTCGCCGGCGCCCACCAGCGCCACCGCCATCATCTCGAAGTCGGTGTCCGGCTCCGGATTGCGGGTGCCTGCGCGCAGCAGGCGGGCGACCAGCTCGATGATCCGCTCGCGGCCCTCCCGCACGGTTTGAGCGAACGCCTGCGAGCTGGTGGCCTGCGTGTACATCACGATCCACGACGCCCGGTTGGCGTCGATGTAACGCAGGAACGACACGATGGTGTTGCGCAGCAATTCCTTTGGGCTCTGGTCGAAGTCGATGTCCTCGCGCACGCCTTCGATGAAGCGCGTCAACTCGCGGTTCAGGCAGGCACCGAAAAGTTCTTCTTTGGACCCGTAATACAGGTACAGCATCGGCTTGGAGATCTCGGCCTTGGCGGCGATCGCATCCATCGAGGTCTCGTGATAGCCGTTGACGGAAAACATCTGGACGGCCGCATCCAGCATCTGCTGCTCGCGGACAGCACGAGGCAACCGTTTGGTACCACCTGCCATGTGCTGTCCTTCTTGAACTGCCGAGCTCGAGCTGTCATGCGGATTATGTGACTCCAGAGTAAGCAATGGGCTTGTCGCCCACATGCTCTACCGGCCACAGGCCGGGTTGTGACCCTTCACCGCGGCCATCCGCAACACCGATTTGTCGACCGCCGGCGTCGTCAACTCGCCTGCTGCCAGCGCCTTCTCCAGCCGGTCGAGCACCGCCGGCACCTCGTCGGTGGTGACCCACAGCGCGGTGTCGGAGCCGGCCTGCAATGTGCGCAACACTGCATCCGCCACGCCGAAACGATCCGAGATCGCGGCCATGCTGGACAGGTCGTCGCTGAAAACCGGGCCGTCAAAGGGCGGGCCACCGTAGCCGACACCGCCGCGCAGCAACTGCACCGCGGCCGGGCTAAGGCTCGCCGGTTGGGTCCCGGTCAGGCCCGGGACTTGCATGTGACCGATCATTACTCCGACCCGGCCGGCGCTCACCAACGTCCGATACGGCACCAGGTCGTCGTTTTGCAGCTCCTGAAGCGGCGGTGTGGTGACGGCTCCGGTGTGCGAGTCACCGGAGCCGTGCCCGTGCCCCGGAAAATGCTTTAGCACCGGCAGCAACCCGGCGTCGCGCAGGCCGCGCGCATACGCGCCGGCGTACGCGGTGACGACGGCCGGATCCGATCCGAACGATCGGTCGCCGATGACCGTGTCGGCCGGGGCATCGGTGACGTCGACCACCGGCGCGAAGTCAATCGTGATGCCCAGGCCGCGCATTTTGTGGCCACGGTCCCGGGCCATGCCGTACACCTCATCGCGGGTCTTGGTCTGCGCCAGCACCCTGGCTGAGGGCGCCGGTCCGATCAGCGGGGACAGCCGCGCTACCCGGCCACCCTCCTCGTCGACGCTCACCGCCAGCGGCAACGGGCCAGCGCTGCGAGCGATAGCGGTCAGTGAGCCGTCGGTCAGCATCGACAGATCCGTCCAGCTGCCGATGAAGATGCCGCCGATGTGATGGTTGGCTACGACGGCCCTGGCATCTGCGGCGTTGCGCACGCCGACCATCAGAAGTTGGGCCAGCTTGTCGCGGGCTGACATTGCCGCCAGCATCGCCGTCCCATCCCCGCAGGCAGGGGGTACGGGCTTGGCCGACGCACTCGGGCGCGGGGATGACGTTGGGTGCTCGGCTGCACGACCGCACGCCGCCATCAGCATTGATGCGGCAGCAAGCAGGGCTAGGACGCGGGCGACTAACACCCGCCCATGCTGTCACGGCGCGGATCGTAGATGGCGTGGCCCCGTCTGCCCGACGAAAGCCGCAAGACGGCTGCCTCACCGATCTGCCGTTACGGCTGCGGTGGTGACCGTGCGGCGCGGCACTGCTCCGACGGCCGGGAATCGGATTTCTGCTAGGTTGGCGACAACCACGACTGCAATTTCGAGGAGCCACCGATGAACCGGTTCGTTGCGCCTGCGGCGGCTAGCGTCGTGGTCGGTCTGTTGCTGGGCGCGGCCGCAGTCTTCGGGATCACGCTGATGGTGCAACAGGACACCAAGCCGCCGCTCCCCGGTGGCGACCCGCAGTCGTCGGTGCTCAACCGGGTCGAGTACGGCAACCGCACGTAACCCCGTGATGCGGGCCGGCGTGGTGGCCCGGGAAAGCGCCGGGCAACCCGGATCTGGTTTGCGCAGGCCCATCCCGGCCTCCTCGACACAGCTGCCTGCCGCGCCGCTGGCCCGGCGCTGGTTGTGGTTGGCGGCAGCAATTGCGCTGGCGCTGAGCTTCGCCCAGTCGCCCGGGCAGGTCTCCCCCGACACCAAACTCGACTTGACCGCCAACCCGCTGCGCTTCCTGGCCCGAGCCACCAACCTGTGGAACAGCGAGCTGCCGTTCGGCCAGGCTCAAAACCAGGCCTATGGCTATCTGTTTCCGCACGGTGCCTTCTTTCTTGCCGGCCACCTGCTCGGCCTACCTGGCTGGATCACCCAGCGGTTGTGGTGGGCGCTGCTGCTCACCGTCGGGTTTTGGGGATTGTTGCGGGTCGCCGAAGTGCTCGGCATCGGCAGCCCGAGCTCACGGGTGATCGCCGCTGCGGCATTCGCACTGTCGCCGCGGGTGCTGACCACCCTGGGCTCCATCTCGTCGGAGACGCTGCCGATCATGCTGGCGCCCTGGGT
>NZ_DASRBZ010000058.1:0-6686 GCF_035653355.1 Mycobacterium sp.
CTTGGTGGCCAGCTTCTCGATCACGCCGAGCTTGTCCGACACCTTCGACCCGCCGAGTACCACGGCATACGGCCGTTCCGTGGAGCTGGTCAGCTGCTCGAGGACTTTGACCTCGGCCGCGACCAGCGTGCCGGCGTAGTGCGGTAACAGTGTTGCGACGTCGTAGACCGAGGCTTGCTTACGGTGCACAACACCGAACCCGTCGGACACGAAAGCGCCGCCGTCTCCGACCAGTTCGGCCAGTTGGCGGGCCAACGCGAGGCGCTCGCCGTCGTCCTTGCTGGTTTCGCGCGGGTCGAAGCGAACGTTCTCCAGCAGCAGCAGGTCACCATCGCTCAGTGCTTGGGCGCGGGCGACCGCGTCGCTGCCCACGACATCGCCGGCCAACTGGACGCCTTGGCCGAGCTGCTCGCGCAGCGCAGCGGCGACCGGCGCCAGCGACAGCTTCGGGTCGGGGCCGTCCTTAGGGCGACCCAGGTGCGCGGTGACGACCACTTTGGCGCCGGCGTCGACCAGCGCCTTCAGCGTCGGCACGGACGCGGTGATGCGGCCGGGATCGGTGATGGTCCCGTTCTCGAGCGGGACGTTCAGATCGGAGCGCACCAAGACTCCGCGACCCGAGACTCCTTCGGCGAGAAGGTCTTCGAGTGTCTTGATGGCCACGGCTTACAGCGACTTGCCGACCAGGGCGACCAGGTCGACGAGGCGGTTGGAGTAGCCCCATTCGTTGTCGTACCAGGACACCACTTTGGCTTGGTTGTCTATGACCTTGGTCAGCCCGGCGTCGAAGATCGAGCTGTGCGGGTCGGTGACGATGTCGGTGGAGACGATCGGCGCGTCGTAGTACTTGAGGATGCCCTTGAGCCGACCCTCGGCGGCGGCTTTGAACGCGGCGTTGATCTCCTCGACGCCGGCTGGCTTGGACAGCTCGGCGGTCAGGTCGGTCACCGAGCCGGTCGGGATCGGCACCCGCAGCGCGTACCCATCGAGCTTGCCGTTGAGCTCGGGCATTACCAGCCCGATCGCCTTGGCGGCGCCGGTCGAGGTCGGCACGATGTTCAACGCGGCGGCCCGGGCGCGGCGCAGGTCTTTGTGCGGCCCGTCTTGCAGATTCTGGTCCTGCGTGTAGGCGTGGATGGTGGTCATCAGGCCTTTGACGATGCCGAACTCGTCATGGAGCACTTTGGCCAGCGGCGCAAGACAGTTCGTGGTGCACGACGCGTTGGAGATGATGTTCTGGCTGCCGTCGTACTTGTCGTCGTTGACGCCGAGCACGATGGTGATGTCGGGGTCGGTGGCCGGAGCCGAGATGACGACCTTCTTCGCGCCGGCGTCGAGGTGACCCTTGGCCTTGGCGGCGTTGGTGAAAAGCCCGGTGGATTCGACGACCACGTCGACACCGAGATCACGCCACGGCATGGCGGCCGGGCCTTCCCTGACCTCCAGGGCTTTGATTTTGGCGCTGCCGACGACGATGGTGTCCTCGCCTTCCAAGCCCACGTCTTGGGCCAGCCGGCCCAGGATCGAGTCGAATTTCAGCAGGTGCGCCAGCGTGGCGTTGTCGGTGATGTCGTTGACGGCCACCACTTCGACGTCGGTGATGCCCTGCTGCTGCTGCGCGAGTAGGGCCCGATAGAAGTTGCGTCCGATTCGACCGAAGCCGTTGATGCCTACTCGGACCGTCACGTGGATCTCTCCTTAGTCGCTGGTGGTCTACCCGCGCCAGCCTAGTCCGGTGGGCATGGGGGCCCGGAAGGGCCCGAGGACAAGCCCGACCATCCGCGCCGCGAACCGGGTGCGCCAGGCTGAGCCGCTACTTTGCCGAGCGCAGGCGGCGCAACGCCGATTCGGCGGCGTGATATCCGCACAGCCCGTGCACACCGGCGCCGGGAGGCGTCGATTGCGAGCACAGGTAGACGCCGGGCACACCAGTGAAATACGGATCGACCGCCACCCGCGGCCGAAAAAGGATCTGCAGGCCGTCGTTGGCGCCGCCGATGATGTCGCCGCCGATGAAGTTCGCGTTATAGGCCTGCAGCTCGGCGGTTGACTTGCTGACCGTTGCGACGATGCGGTCGCGAAATCCGGGTGCGAACCGCTCGATCTGGTCGACTACCGCGTCGGTGGCGTCGCCGTCGTAGCCGAAGGGCACGTGCGCGTAAGCCCAAATCGGGTTGATGCTGCCGTTGGAGCGCGAAGGGTCCGCCAAGTATTGCTGCCCGACGAGCACGAAAGGCCGCCTGGGCATCTGGCCTTTGGCGCGCTCGAGTTCAGTCTGCGCGATTTCGGCGAACGTCCCACCTAGGTGGACGGTGCCCGCGCGGCCGCAGGCGGGGTCGGCCCACGGGATATCGCCGTCGATGGCGAAGTCGACCTTGAACGCCGACGAATCTTCGCGGTAGCGCTGATAGGACCGCTTGATGCGGGCCGGCATGAGATCGCCGTAAATAGACAGCGCCGCAGCGGGACTCAGGTCGAGCATCACGATATCGGCGTCGGGGATGTCGGCGCGGCTGCTGACGGTGACGCCGGTTGCGATCGCCCCGCCGTACTCGCCAAGCGCAGTCGCCGCGGCCGCGATGATGAACCCCGATCCGCCTTGCGCGACCGGCCAGCCGTAGCGGTGTCCGCTCGCCAAAATCATCAGTCCCAGTGACGCGGTCAGTGGTCGGTCGAGCCGGGTATAGACGTGTGCGGCCGCACCGCCGAACAAGGCGCGAGCTTTCTCGGTGCGAAACCACCGCGCCATTACCGTGGCCGGCAACACGGCCCGGGGGCCGAAGCCGGCGAGGCGGATCGGGTGGCGCGGGATGCCCAGCACCGGCCGCAGCAAATCGTGTGAGAGCTCGTCGAAACCGGCCGCCAGGTCACTCAGCGCGCGTCGCCAGCGCGGCCCGTCGGAGCCGAGACCGGCGGCGGTCCGATCGATCGACCGATACAACACCGCGGCAGTGCCGTCGTCGAGCGGATGTGCGCAGTCGATTTCTGGCCACCGCCAGGTCAGCCCGCGCCGTTCCAGGTCGATCTGCGCCCAGAACGGTGAACCCACCGCCATCGGGTGAAAGGCCGAACAGTGGTCGTGGACGACGCCGGGCACCGTCAGTTCGCCCGACCGCGCACCGCCGCCGATCCTGTCAGCCGCCTCCAGCACCTGCACGTCGACGCCGTGGCGCGCCAGGTTGATTGCGGCGGCCAAGCCGTTGGGGCCGGCGCCGACGACGACGGCGGTGGTCACTGCGACCGGTGCGCGACGTCGGTGTGGTGCCTAGTGGGGTGGACGGGGATTTGGTCGCCCGGTTCGGGCCACGGCTGGCGGCTCAGCATGTCCTCGACTTTGACATATCCCTCTTCGATCACGCCGGTCTTGGCGTCGGCAATCCGGTACCACTGCTTCTGCGTCTGGATCGGTTGGCCCTCCAGGGTGATCACCCGGACGTCGCCCTCCTCGAAGTGACAGCGCCGCTGCACCGCCTCAAGCAGTTGCTCGTTGTGCAGGTGACCCTCGCCGAAGTTCCACCCGACGAGTGGACCGGCGATGATCTCACCCTCCCGGATCGCATAGTCGGCTTCGTTCTTGATGGCGCGGGCCAGCAGTCCGTTGAGTGCCCGGCCGTGTAGGTGCATGGCTCGGAACCCCCCTGGCACCTTGTCGGCCATGAGTTCGGCGGTGGCTGGGCCGTACAGTCTTCTTAATTGGTTCACAACCAGCGGCGAGCTTTTGGCAACATTGGCTTCGATCTTGTCCTCGGCGCCCGGACGGAAGCACCACAGGCTGGTGGCCCAGTTGCCGGCGTAGTAGCGCATTCCCGGAAGGAACGAAATCTGTTGGGGAAACATGTTTCCTGCGATCACGGCGGTAGCAATCACGATGACAAGGACGACCAGCAGCAGCGGTGAGTTGAGGTCGTAGACCGTGACAGAGCCGTAGTGCCCGAACAGGTAGAACAGCGAGAAGATGAAGAAAACGTTCCACTCCAACGGTACTCCCATCGGGAGGTTGGAAATGATGTTGAGGTGGAAGATCACCATGAATCCGATGAGGAACCAGCGCCACGGCTGACCGCCGGCGAGCAAGACCAGCACGCCCGGCACGATGAATTCCGCTGTGGTACCACCCACGTGCGCCATCAGTTTCGGCAGCCAGGAGGGTCGCAGGTCGTTGGCCTCGTCACGGTAGAGCATGTGCTTGAACCAGCTGAACATTTTGGGCCGCAGTAACGCGTTGTTGCTGGTCATCACCGCCACAACGTACGGGAAGTGGTGGTTGAGCTTGGATGTCGCTGCGCCCCACCACAATCCAAGCATGATGATCTTGAAAGCCGCGATCTCGTCGACGAACGGAAAGAAGAACACGAACAGCTTGAGCCAGTAGTGTTCGGCGCGGGCGGCCAAGAAGATGGTCTTGTCGCGCAGCCCGAGCACCGCCAGCGCGACGATGGTCGGCACCACCAGCATTGGGTCGATCAGCCCGACGTCGCCGCCGCCGGTAGCCGGGCCGCCGTGTCCCGGTGACAGTAGAGCCCACGTCCCGGAGATCAGCACGATGGCGTAGAGCGCGACGTCGACGATGGTGCGGGTGTCGCCGGCGGTGAGCGGAACTTTCCCCGGCCACGGTGGCAAGCGAATTGTGTTGGGCCGCAACCAATACAGGAACCCACCGATCGGCGGCCAAAACCTTCCCGTCAACGGGCCTGATCCGCAGCCCAGGCCCAGCACCTCGAACAGCAAGGTGAAGACAATGACCTTCTGATACACGATCGGCTGCGTCCACCATTCGCCGATGTGACCGAGGCCGCCCAGCCCCGGTGTGAGCGAAATGATTGCCGCCGGGGCGGCGATGTACACGGCGATCTTGAGCAGGTAGAGCAGGTACACCGCATAAGGGGTGCCGAAGCCGTGTTCGGCCCAGTGGCGGCTGCAGGCCTGGACCCGGGTGCGCCACGGCAGGGTGCGCCAGGTATCAGGATCGACGTCCGGAACCGACGGTGTGATGAATCCCATGACGGCCTCGTTTCCGTGAAAAGCGGAGTCTATCGCCAAATCAGTTGGCAGAGGGCGAATCACGCCGCAGATATTGATCGGCCGCTCCTGTGGATAACCGGCTCGCGCGTCGGTGGCGTCGGCTATTATCGAAAGTATGTTCGAAACCCTGACCGATCCGCTGGCGGCCGCTGGTGTTGGCGTGCCCGCCGCTATGGCTGAGCTGGACCCGCCTGCCCTCGTGGCCGCCGTGGGATCGTCGTATCGGCTGGAGTCCGTGCTGGTGGCGCGGCGGCTGGCGGCCGTGGCGGCACTTCTGCGGCAGCGCGGCTCTACGGCCAAGAAGGCGAACGCCGAGCGAGGCTATGCACTGATCGACGGGTTCGAGCAAACCACGGCTGAGGTAGCTGCCGCGATGAATCTCTCGCCGGTGGCTGCCAGTTATCTTGTGTCATACGCTCAAGCACTCGATATCCGGTTGCCTAAGGTTGCCGCGCTGCTAGCCGAAGGAAGAACCGACTGGCGCACGGTGCGGTTGATCATCAGCCGGACGGATCTGGTCACCGACGGCGATTTGATTGCCAAGCTCGACGAGTCGTTGGCCGCGCGAATCGGCAAATGGCACAGCTGGTCAAGGCAGCGAATCGTCAACGCCGTCGACGCCGCGGTGCGCGCCATGGACCCAGATGCGGCTCGTGAACGCCGGGTTGCCGCTGAGGAAGACCGCTATATCGGTGTCACGGCGCAGGACAACGGGATGGCGGAGGTGTACGGCACCGTCGCCGCTGCCGCCGCCACAGCATTCGACCGGCGCTTGTCGCAGCTCGCCAAGCAGGTGTGTCCGGCTGATCCGCGAACTTTAGACCAGCGCCGGGCCGACGCGCTGGCCGCGCTGACCGAAGGCCGTCGCCTGGCATGCGCCTGCGGAAAACCGGACTGCCCCACCCGAACCGAGCTCGCGGCCCCCGAGGACGGCTCCGCGTGCGCACACGTTGTCATCAATGTGGTTGCCACCGACCAGACGGTCAAAGGTGACAGCTCCCACCCCGGCTACCTTGAGGGCTATGGCGTGATCGACGCTGAGCAGGTCCGCGAGCTTGCGGCGGCTGCGTCGCTTCGCCTAGCTGACGCACAAACCAGCGCAGCGGAGGCGTTGCGCTATCAACCGTCCGCAGCGCTGAAGCGCGCGATCCGGTGTCGAGACTTGACGTGTCGGTTTCCGGGATGCAGCCGTCCGGCGACGGTTTGTGACATCGACGATACGGTTCCGTTCAACCACCCCGACCCGAGAGCCGGCGGGCTGACGGTGCCGTGGAACCTGAAATGCCTGTGCCGCCAACATCATCGGTTGAAGACGTTCGGCGGGTGGCACGATGACCAATTGGCCGACGGCACTATTGTCTGGACGTCGCCGACCGGACAAATTTACCGCACCGCTCCGGCAGGTGCTGAGCTGTTTCCGCAATGGCGCACGCCGGCCTGTGCGGCACCCACGCCCAACCGGCGCAGCCGCTCCAAGCAGCGCGCCAGCCGAACCGCCCGTGCCCGCAGGCACAATCGCGAGCAGCGGCCCATCAACGAAGCACGTCGCTACCTTGAGGAATCCCGCAAAGAGGAATCGCAGCGCGTACGTTCCGGAACCACATGCGTGGCATGCTGTTCCTGTTCAAGGGCACCCCGAGCACCAGCCCATTCTGTAGTTGGGT
>NZ_DASRBZ010000059.1:0-2926 GCF_035653355.1 Mycobacterium sp.
AGCGGCGCCGCGTGTTGGCCACCGGATCCCAGGCACACGCCTTCTCCCATTCGATCTCGGTGGGCAGCCGGGCGCCTGCCCACGCGGCATACGCCTCGGCCTCGAAGTAGGTGACATGCTGCACCGGTTCGTCGGCGGGGATCTGCTCGACGTGGCCGAACCGGGTGCGGGTCTGCCCGTCCGGGTGCCAAAATTGCGGCGCGGTCAGGCCGGCGCGTTGCCGATGCTGCCAGCCGCGTGCCGACCACCATCGCGGCTCGTCGTAGCCGCCGTCGTCGACGAACTGGCGCCATTCGCCGTTGGTGACGGGGACGCGCCCGATTCGGAACGACGGGATTTCGACGACGTGGGCGGGGCGTTCGTTGTCCAGCGAGAACGGTTCGCTGGCGGCGTCGACGCCGAGCACGAAGGGGCCGCCGGGCACCAGCACCGACGTGCCGGCGACGCCGGGCCGGCCGGGCGGCAGCGTGGCGGCCGCCCTCAGCAGTGGCGGGCCGGTGCGCAGGTTGAGCGCCTGCAGCATGGTTTCGTCGTGCTGGTGTTCGTGGCTGACCACCATCCCGAACGCGAAGTTTTCGTCGGGGTCGTCAGGTGAGCGATCCAGGGAATCCAGCGCGGCCGACCGGACGGTGCTGCAATACGCTCGCGCCTCGCCAGGTGAGAGCAGCGGCAGGTCCACCCGGCTGGCCCGAGAATGTACGAACGCGTCGTAGAGACCCTCGACATCCGCGCGCAGCATGCCCGGGCGGTCGAGATCGCCGCCGCGCAGCAGCCACAGTTCCTCTTGCTGGCCGATGTGCGCCAAGTCCCACACCAGCGGGCTCATCAGGGGGTCGTACTGGCGGCGCAGTTCGGCATCGTCGAAATCGACCAGCCGCAGGGTGCGCTCGCGTGCCCGCGTCAGGTCGCGAGCCAGCTGTTCCCGTACGCTCACATCTCCCCTTGCGCCAGACGCGCGACCGTGGGCGCGATGCCGTGGCCGATCACCTGGTCGGAGAAGTCGTCGGCCGGGCAGCGACCCTGCTCGACTGCCTGGGCCAGCCGCTGCATTGCCTCGTCCAGGTTGGCTGGTACCCGCTCGGCGGCAGCGGCCACACACCGGTTGGCCGCCGCGTAGAGCCGCCGGTCGCCTAATCCGACTCGGGCGGCGGTGTCCCAGGCGGTCGCGACCGGTTCGACGGCTTCAGCGGCGATATCCGCGGCCACCGGGTCGTCCAGCAGCGCCACCAGCGTGAAGACGATCGCGGGCCACATATCGTCCGGGACGCTGTCGAGATAGCGGATCTCCAGCCATCGGCGCGGGCGCACCGGCGGGAAAAGCGTGGTGAGGTGATAGTCGAGGTCGGCGACTGTCGGGCGCCGGCCGCCGAGCAGCATGCGGCCGTCGGCCCAGTCAGTGAACGGCACATAGTGGGTGACCGGCACGGCATCGGGGTTGAGCACCAGCATCACCGGGGCCTTCAGCGCGTAACGCGCCCAGTCGGTGCCAGGGTCGTCGCCGCTTGCTGTCAACACCGGCCCGCAGCGCGCCGAGTCCAGCTGCCCCCACACCCGCTGCCGGGTCGACTGCCATCCGGAAAACTTTCCGCCCAGCAGCGGAGAATTGGCGGCGATCGCGATCATCGTCGGCCCCAGCGCGTGCGCGAGCCGCACCCGCGCCGCCCACCCCGTCTGCGGGCCGGCGTCGAGGTTGACCTGGATGGACGCCGTCGAGGTCATCATCGCCGAGCCCGCGGCCCCGGTGTGGCTGGCGGCGAAGAACTGCTCCATAGCGCGATAGCGCGCGCCCGGGTTGATGCGCATGGCCGGGCGCAGCGGGTCCGCGCCCAGCGGCACCAGACCCAGGCCGGCGCGGGTGAAGGCCGAGCGCAGCACCGCCTGGTCGCTGGTCATCGCCTCGATTGCCGGGAGAACGCCGTCGAGCGGCGGGCTGGAAAGTTCGACGGCACCGCCGGGTTCGACGCTGACCGCACTTCCGCCGGGCAGCGCGGGAAGCTCCGCCAAGACGTCGCTGATCTCTTTCCAGCTGGGCCTGCGGTGTGGATTGGCTGGGTCGTAGCAGTGGGCTTCGACTTCCAGGCCGACCCGGCCCAGCGGCCCGTCCGCCAGGCAACTGTCGGTGATGCACCGGGCGGCGTGCGAGGAACTGGCCAGTTCGGCCTCTGCCAACCGAGTGCCGGCCAGCTGCGACGCGACCGCCATATTCACCGTTCCTCCCGGCCCCAACGCGTGCGTCGTCGGAGCGTGGTTGCGCGCGGTTATCCGGACGATAACCACCCAGAGTCAATCTTGCAGACGGCACCGACATATTCCCGGCGTCGGGTGCCCGGCTACTGGCCCAGGGTGTTCTGCATGGCGCCGGCCAGTGCGTTGACCGCCGGCCCCGCGTTGCCGGACTGGCAGACCTTGGCCTGAAGCAGGACGTTCTCACGCAGCCGGGTCTGGTTGAAGCAGCGGCGATCGGTGCCGGCTTCCTGCTTGGTCCAGGCCGCGTCGGTGCCGGTCGCCGGCCCGCCGTCGAACGACCACACCTGGGTGGTGCCGTTGTCCAGGTGCATTGCCGTGGTCTGCCCAGAGCAGCCGACCGTGCGGTCCACCACGCGGTGGAAGGCGCGACCCGCGGCGTCGCCGGTGGCGAACACCCCCACCGCCTGCTTGACGAAATGGGTCTGGTCGGTGGCCGACGTCTGGGTGACGGCGCTGTTGAACGACGCCAGGTCCGGGTCGTTGTAGACCTCCGGCAAGCCGATGTCGGCCCAGTTGTTGCACACCGGGTCATCGACCCAATACCCCTGGTACGGATCGGTGGACACCGACTCCCAGCGCATCGGGCCGCCGACGATGTTGCCGACGGAGCCCTTGCCCAGCACCGCGTAGTTCACCACCCCGGGCTCCGAGGGGCGCGCGTTGGCGGGCGGCGCCGCTG
>NZ_DASRBZ010000060.1:0-4467 GCF_035653355.1 Mycobacterium sp.
GCGGCGCGACCGGCGGAGGTGCGGGCGCGACCGGCGGAGGTGCCGGTAGAGCCGGAGGAGCTGCGGGTGCAGGCGCAGGAGCGGCAGGCGCAGGAGCCGCGGGAGCCGGCGCTGGGGCGGCGGGGGCAGGTGCCGGCGGGGGCGCTTGTGGCGGTGCCGGCGCTTGCTGGGTCGGCACCACCATGCGTTGACCGAGGTTGGGGCGGTCATTGGCCTTCGGGCGGATGTCGAGTGCCAGCGCGATCGCGAGGGCCGCGACACCGACAACAAAAACCGTTAACACGCTCAGCGCCACTAAGAACGGCTTGCGGGCCGGGCGCTGCTCCTCGGCGCCGACGTCGCCCTCCTCCGCGTCGGCCAGGCCGACGCCTTCGGCGCCCGCAACAGCGGTATAGGCGTTGGCTGCACTGTCCGGATCGGCGCTGTAGGCCAGCGCTTGCGTCATTTCGCTGGCATCGTAATCAGCCGGGCCCTGCACAAAGGCTGCATATCCGGGAGCAGCCATCGTGGCCTCAGCAGGCGCGCCGGGCTCGACGACACCCGCACCCGGAACTTGCGCGTAAGCCTGTGCGGCGGTGGACGATTCGAATAACGGCGCATGCGCCGAGGCCAGCGCCGCGCCGCGAGCCAGTGCCATCTCGGGTTCGTCGGGCGCATTCACCACAAGCGAGGTCGCCGCCTCCAACTGTGGCTTGATCATGGCGACATCGACATCGGAGCCGACGACGAAAAGGCCATCCGGTTCGGATTCCAACACCTCAGCGCCGGCGACCATCTCAGTGAGCGCTGCTACAGCGGCTTCGTCATCGGCCGGCAATGGTCGTCTCTGTACTTCTGTCACCGAACCGTCGGCGGTGTCAACAACCGCCAACGTCGCGGTATCCGGTTCGACAAAAAGCAGCGCGGTGTGGTCGTAACCAACCGCGTTGCCGACCGTTTGGGTGAGCGCGGCCGCGGACAGGAAAGCCGAGACCAGCATGACGTTTTCCATCTTGTGGGCGGCCAAAAGGTCACGCAATGCCGCGGCCTCTACCGGGTCGGTCCATGTCACCCCGGTGGAGGTCACCTGGTAACCGCCCTGCGTAGCGCTTTCTCGAGTGCCCAGGATCGCCGACACGACCTGATTCGGCGCGGTCAAGGTTGCCGGATCTTGGTTATTTCCGTCAGTGCTAATGGGGATGGTGTCTTCCTCGACTGTGACGCCGTCGGCGTTTTCCCCTTCAACCAGCACCATGCGGACATTTTCAGGTGCCATCGACACACCCATTACGATGTCCACCGCTCCTCCAAAAAGTTTGCTGAGTCCCCCACGTCTCAAATAGCAAGCATACCCTGTCTGGCGTCCACCTTAAACTTCGCGGCCAAATGCCGCAGCAGGACCTGATCGCAACGATTAGCTGAACTTGCCATGCGGTTCGCTTGGCAGTGGCGGTCCGCCTTGGCAGTACACCGCAGAACGGAGCGCTTCGGGCATTACGAACTGACCACTCGCGTGGGTCGATCGTCCAGCGGAGTGTGACCGGTTACCGCGTTTTAACGGTCTCCGACCGGGGTATCTCGGCCTGCACCAGACATATGCCCCTAGGAGGTGCGGGATCGTGACCGTCGATGTCTGTCCCGCGTGCGGTTACCCGACGATAGGCCCGGATGTGTGCTTCTTCTGCCGTCCCGAGATTGTGGCGACCGGTGAGCAAACGTTTGAGCCGGAAATTTCCACGACGCTGCATCGGGGATCGGTGGCAGTCGGAGTACGGCACCCGGGCTTGGATCCGGCCGCGCACGCTGGCTAAGGCAGAACCCACTACTCGGCGGTGAGTGTGCGGGGCGATGCGACGACCTAAGAAAGAGGTGCCACGATGACCAACGTTTTCAACTCGCTGAACTCGCTGGTCTGGCTGCTGGTCCTGATCCTTGTTATCGCGGCGGTCGTGGTGGTGGTGCGGGCGCTGTTGGCGCCGCGGGCCGGGCCACCTGCGTCCAGCGAACCACCCGTCGTGCACCACCAACCCGTCGTGCAACAACCCATGCAGACGAGCGGGCTAGCGCCGGGCTGGTACCCCGACCAGAATGACCCGAATTCGGTGCGCTACTTCGATGGGCGGGTCTGGACCTCGGCTACTCAGCCTCGGAATTAGTAATCGTTAGGCAGCACGACGTACATGCATGCTGAAAACCAGCCTGTAACTGCGGCGATGCGCAGAAAAGTTTGGCGGTGGCGGAGGGATTTGAACCCTCGGACGGGGGTTACCCGTCACACGCTTTCGAGGCGTGCTCCTTAGGCCGCTCGGACACACCACCGCCGAGCAGCTTACCCAACAAGGAGCCGATCACCCCAATCGCTGCCGGGCGAAGAACGCTTCCAGCAGCGCCGCGCAATCGTCGGCCAGCACGCCGCCCCGCACCTCCGGGCGATGGTTGAGCCGTCGATCCCGCACCACATCCCACAGCGAGCCGACCGCCCCGGTTTTAGGCTCCCACGCCCCGAACACCAGCCGCGCCACCCGCGCCATCACCAAGGCACCGGCGCACATCGTGCACGGCTCGATGGTGACGGCCAACGTGGTGCCCTCCAATCGCCAACCGTTGCCGAGCACACTGGCCGCGGTCCGCATCGCCAGAATCTCGGCGTGCGCCGTCGGATCACCAAGTGCCTCGCGGGCGTTGACGGCGCGCGCCAGCTCTGTTCCGTCAGGCCCGACGATGACCGCACCGACCGGCACGTCCCGCGGACCCGCAGTGGCGGCGACCGCGAGCGCGGCTCGGATCAAATCCTCGTCGGCGATCACCGACCCAGGCTAATGGCGGTGACCCGCTGCGCCCGGCTCCGCCGCGCTTGCGATCACCGACCCAGGCTAATGGCGGCGACCCGCTGCGCCCGGCTCCGCCGCGCTTGCGATCACCGACCGAGGCGGTCGAGCACCGCCGACAGCTCGTCGGCGAAACCCATCTCCTGCGCGATGCGGGTCAACTGCTCGTCGGCGTACAGGTCGGTCTCGTCGAGGATGACGCCCAGCACCGCCTCCGGCAGGCCGATGTCGGAGAGGACGCCAAGATCACCCTCCTCGAACGGCTCGGCGTCCTCGAGGTCTTCGGGATCGATCTCGGCGTCCAAGTTCTCCAGAACCTCAGCCGCAATGTCGTAGTCCAGCGCTGCGGTCGCATCCGACAACAGCAACCGGGTTCCCGACGGCGCCGGCCGCACGATGACGAAGAATTCATCGTCGACATCGATCAACCCGAAAACAGCTCCAGCGCTGCGCAACTCGCGGAGTTCGGTCTCAGCGGCAGTCAAACTGCTCAGCACTTTGGGACGCATCGCAGAACAGCGCCATTTGCCGTCTTCGCGAACAACGGCAACGCCGAAACCGTCCGGCGTGTCCGCGGACGGGCCTTGCGCGGAGGCCCGTTGTGCTCCCATGGGCGCATACGCTAGTCGCTGAGCAGGCCGCTTGACCAGCTAAGGCAGCACATCAGACCATGCTGGCCGGGGTCGGACCGCCAGCGAAAAAATGTGCCAACCTGGAACAGTGGCGAAGACACCGATGTGCGTGCTGGGGCTGGGTTTGATCGGTGGCTCGCTGATGCGGGCAGCCACGGCGGCAGGCTACGAGGTCTTCGGCTACAACCGCTCGGTGGAGGGCGTGCAGGCGGCGCGATTCGACGGCTTCGACGCCACCACCGACATCAGCGAAGCGCTCAAACGGGCGGCTGACGTCGACGCGCTGATCGTGCTCGCCGTTCCAATGCCGGCCTTGCCGAGCATGCTCTCGCACATTCGCGAATGCGCGCCCAACTGCGCGCTGACCGATGTCACCAGTGTCAAAAGCGCGGTCCTCGAGGAGGTCGCCGCGGCCGGCCTGCAGGCGCGCTTCGTCGGCGGACACCCAATGACGGGAACTGCACACTCCGGGTGGGCCGCTGGTCACGCCCGGTTGTTCACCGGCGCCCCTTGGGTGATCGCCGTAGACGACCACGTGGACCCCGCGGTGTGGTCAATGGTGATGACGTTGGCGCTGGACTGCGGATCGGTCGTGGTTCCAGCAAAATCCGATGAGCACGACGCGGCCGCGGCCGCCATCTCGCATCTGCCCCACTTGCTCGCCGAGGCACTCGCCGTCACCGCCGGGGAGGTTCCGCTGGCCTTCGCCTTGGCCGCGGGCTCCTTCCGCGACGGCACCCGGGTCGCGGCCAGCGCACCGGAACTGGTGCGGGCTATGTGTGAAGCCAACGCCGAGCACCTGCTGCCCACACTGGACCGTGCCCTCGAACTGCTAACCCGCGCCCGCGATGCGTTGGCCAACAACAACTCGGTCGCCGAGCTTGTCGATGCCGGCCACGCCGCGCGTACCCGCTACGACAGCTTCTCGCGACCGGACATCGTGACCGTGTTCATCGGCGCGGAGAACTGGCGCGAGGAACTTGCCGCCGCAGGCCGGGCCGGCGGTGTGATCAGATCCGCTCTGCCAA
>NZ_DASRBZ010000061.1:0-2858 GCF_035653355.1 Mycobacterium sp.
CCCACTTCACGGGGTGGATCTCATGAATCTGAAGACCATCGAGTCCTCCGGCCGCCTCCTTTCGTATGAGGCGGTTCACCGCGTTGGCTTGGGCTCGGGCAGCTGCGTATGCCTCTCCACTCACCAAGGTGAAGGGGCCCGTGGGCTTCGGGACAAGCGCCGGATAGGCCGACCAATCCGTAATGGTGATGCCATCGCCAGCGGCCTCCGCGGTCAATGACTCTCCCCCGACGACAGCGTCGCCCAGATCCCCTGCGGCTCCGCTCGCACCCGCTACTCCTGGAAGGCCCATCAACGCATCGTTGAGTGCCTCTCCATGGCTGGCGTTGTTCGCGAGTGCGGCGGCTTCTTGGGCCAGCACGTCACAGTTGCTCACGCACAGAGACACCACTTGGTCGTCGTTCGCAGCCACCGTGTAGCCGACGTTTTGCCCCAAGTGGCAAAACGCACTGTGGGCGCATAGACGCAGCATAAAGAGCTGAGCGTCGGTCGCATAGTTCGGATCAACAAGAGTGCACTGGTCCCGCCAGCCGAGGAAGGCCGCGGGGAGTTCTGTGTTCGAGCAGACCTCCGTCGCAACGTCGTAGCTCAGGGTAAAGGGGCCGGGAGAGTTATCAGCCAAGGCATGCCGCTGACTCGGCGACAACGCAATCGCTGCATTGGTGTCCGGAACGGGCCCCGGGGAGGGGGCCGGAGTCTCGTCGGGCATCTTGGCGTGAGGCACTGAGTGGTGGGGAGCACTGCCGTACGCCTGCTGAGATGGCGCGCCCGTGTAACCCGGAATGTGCTGGCAGCGATAGCCGATGCGATGGTGCCGCCGTTGGGGTTGTTCGCATCCTCCGGCGTGGCCTGCATTTCGGGACAGTCAGGCCCCAGGTTGCACTCTCCCACGTGCCCGGTCGGATCCCAGAGGTTCACCGGATCGCCACTGGCGTACAGGCGTCCATTGCCGAGTCCAGCCCCATCGTTGGCGAGCCCTCTGTCCAGCCTCCCAGAGGGATCGTCTACCCCCATGTCGGGCTGCGCAAAGGAACCGTTTCGGGGCTGGTAGTCCCGGAAGCCAAGATGCTGCTTTTGGGTCACCTTGTCGTAGCCGAATCCCTTGAAACCGATGTCGCCGGCTTCCGTGCTGCGCTGCTCCGGGGTGGGACCGGTCACGGGCTGGTCGTTCAGGGGAGCGCCGAACGGGTCGGTCAGGGGGTCGGCGAGGACGTTCCCTGCCGAGTTGGTGATTCGGATGGGATTGCGGTGCTGGTCGTAGGCGATGTACTCGGCTTTGCCCAAGCCTCCAGACATTGCCCCGAACATATCTGCAAGCGCGGTGCCATCGGGAGCAAGCGCGTAGTACTCCTCGCGGTTGGCCGTCTGCGGCAGCCACTGCTCTTGCTCCATCGACAGGTTGTTGCTGAGCCCGTCGTGGTAGATGGCGGTAAAGAGTCCCGTCGAGTTGGAGGGTCCGCCTCCCGTGTATGGCGCCTGCGACATGCCGATCTGCCGGTGAAGGCCATCCGCGTAGAAGGTCACGCTCTCAGCGGGGTTGGCGCCGCACTGGTTGCCGGACGAGGGCGCCGACGAGGTCATCTGGTCGAAGCCGTCGTAGGCCATGTTGCGACAGCCGTCGTAGAGGGTGTCACCGGAGGGCGAATAGGTGTAGGTGGCCGTCTCGGTGCCACCGCCGTTGCTCTGGGTGATGCCGATCGTCTGCGTGCGGATGCTGTTGTCGGCGTTGTACGTCGCGGTCTGCTGGGAATCCGCACTGCTCACCGTGGAACCCCAGGTGAGGCGGTTGCCATCGTGATCATAGGTGCCGTTGAAGGTCAGCGTGTCGGCGCCGGCGGAGTACGAGTTCAAACCATGCACGTATTTGGTGATCCGGCCGGCGCTGTCGTAGGTGTAGCTGTCGTTGACGTTGAAGACCGAGCCGGTGAAAGGCTCCGCCGCGGAGTAGAAGGCGCTGACCAGCCGGTACAGGCTGTCGTACGTCCAGTTGTACGAGTTGCCCGAGTAGCCGGTGTCGTAGGGAGTGAGGTTCTGGATGGTGCCGTCCGAGCCCCAGCCATATCCGGTGTGCGTGTTGTTCGGGTTGGTCTGGAGGGTGGGTCGCCCGTCGGCGTCATACGTCCATGACCAGGAGCCGAGGGTGCCGTCTGTGGCACCGGTAACGACACTGCCGTCATTGCGGGTGTACGTGATGGTGTGCGCCGCATAGCCCGTCGTCTTGCGGTAGGCGAGCGCACCGGCCCCGTCGTAGGAGTAGGTGTATCCCGCTCCTGATACGCCGGGGATCCCCTCGCCGACGCTGATGGGCCGCTCATCGAGGTAGTAGGAGGCCGTCACCGTGTTGGCGGTGACGCCCGTGCCGCCGTAGGCGATCGAGGTGGGCTGGCCGGCGCCGTCGTACTGGTCGGTCACGGTCTCGTTGTTGCGGCCCGTGGTGGTGGAGACGCGCTCGTCCGGGTAATAGGCGTAGCTCTGCGTGCCCCCCGCGGCGATGACCGTGCCGGAAGCATTCACCATGTTGACCGTCTGGGACGACTTGGAGCCGAACGGCGTGTAGGTGTAGGTCGTCTGGCGGAGCTGGCTGCCGTCGGGGGAGACGGGCACGGTCGTGCTCGCCAGCAGGTTGTCGACGGTGTAGGTGTTGACCGTGGGGGTCCTGCTGCTGTTGTTGGCGTCGCCGGCGTTGGCCGAGGGCGACAGGACCTGGGTGGCGTTGCCCACCTGGTCGCGGGTCCAGCTCGTCACATTCCCCCCAGCGTCCGTGGCCGACGTCTGCAAGTTGTCCGTCGAGTAGGTCCATGTTTGAGTCAGCGGCGTGTTGGAGCAGCCGGTGGCCGGCACGGGGTTGTTGTCGAGGT
>NZ_DASRBZ010000062.1:0-4425 GCF_035653355.1 Mycobacterium sp.
TCCGTCCGCGGCGCCACCTTGATCTCGGACGGCCCGTTGACACGCCGGGCCGCCGAACTGCTCGACAGCAGCGGCACCGCAGTGGCGCTCGCGCCCGCCGACCTCTCCGAGCAGGACATTGGTGGAGTCGCGAATGTCGAGCCGCGGCGGGTGGCTCCGCACGTCGTCATCACGCCGTTCGATCCCGCCGTCGGCGCGGCGTTGGCCGCGGCCGGCACCGACCCCGTTGCGCCGACCTACCTCGGCAGCGCATTGGCAGTACGGCTGCGCCATGACTCGGACACCGCACGCCGGCAGGACGCGCTGGCGTCGATGTTGTGGCGAGGCCTGGAAACCGCCGCCGCCCCCCGCGTCCAGATCCTGATGCCACCGGCGACCTGGAACCTGTCGGGCAACGACGCTCAGGCCATTCTCAGCACGCTGGCCACCTCGATCCGCTCTGGGCTAGCGATCCCGCGGCCGCTGCCCGCGGTGATCGCCGACGCTCAGGGTGTCACCGCCGCGCCTGTGCCGATCAGCGCCGACGCTGCCGCAAACGGCCGGTTCGACGACCAGGTCACCAGCGAGATCGCCGGCGAACTGGCGCGGGTAGGGGGCTTGACCTCGGCGCTGACCACCGACGCCCGAACCGGGTTGACGGGCGCCGCCTACACCGCGCCGCTGCGCGAGGACATGCTGCGGGCGGTGAGCCAGACCGAACGGCCCGACACGCGTAACGGCCTGGCGCACCAACGGCTGGACGTTCTCGGACACGCCATCGACGACCTGTTCGGCGCGGTCACGATCGTCAACCCTGGTGGCTCGTACACGCTGGCCACCGAGCACAGCCCACTGCCGTTGGCGTTGCACAACGGCTTGGGTGTCCCGATCCGGGTACGCCTGCAGGTCGACGCCCCACCCGGGATGTCGGTGACCGACATCGGCGAGATCGAGCTGCCGCCCGGCTACCTTCCGCTGCGGGTGCCGATTGAAGTGAACTTCACCCAGCGCGTCGCCGTCGACGTGTCGCTGCGCACGCCGGACGGGCTGGCGCTTGGTGAGCCGGTGCGGTTGTCAGTGCATTCCAACGCCTACGGCAAAGTGCTGTTCGCGATCACGCTGACGGCCGCTGCGGTACTGGTGATGCTGGCCGGACGGCGGCTATGGCACCGTTTCCGGGGCCAGCCGGACCCCGCCGACCTGGACCGCCCTGATCCCGAGGATGCGCGCTACGCCGACGACGTCGCCGAGCGCGTGGATGAGAAGCACCGAGTATGAGTTTCGCCGGTCAGCGCATGCCGCCGCCGGCCCAGCCACCGCCGCGGCGGCCGGTCCCGCCGGGCCCGACACGACCTCCCTCCGGGGTGGCGCCCCAGGGGCGGCAGGAGCTCTCCGATGCCGCGCTGGTGTCGCGGTCGTGGGGCATGGCATTCGCCACGTTGATCAGCCGGCTCACCGGCTTCGCCCGGATTGTGTTGCTGGCCGCGATTCTTGGCGCGGCGCTGTCCAGCGCCTTCTCGGTGGCCAATCAGCTGCCCAACCTCGTAGCCGCGCTGGTGCTGGAAGCGACGTTCACCGCGATCTTCGTGCCGGTGCTGGCCCGCGCCGAGCAGGACGACCCCGACCGCGGCGCTGCGTTCGTGCGGCGGCTGGTCACCCTGGCTACCACCCTGCTGCTGGTGACCACCGCGCTGTCGGTGGCTGCCGCCCCGCTGCTGGTGCGGCTGATGCTGGGCCACGACCCGCGTGTCAACGAGCCGCTGACCACGGCGTTTGCCTACCTGCTGCTGCCGCAGGTCATCTTCTACGGCTTGTCGTCGGTGTTCATGGCGATCCTGAACACCCGCAATGTCTTCGGACCGCCGGCCTGGGCGCCCGTCGTCAACAACGTCGTCGCGATCGCCACCCTCGGTGTCTACCTGGCCGTGCCGGGCCAGCTGTCGGTCGACCCGGTCCGGATGGGCAACGCCAAGCTGTTGGTGCTGGGCATCGGCACCACGTTGGGGGTGTTCGCGCAGACTGCGGTGTTGCTGGTATCGATCCGGCGTCAGCGCATCAGTCTGCGTCCGCTGTGGGGCATCGACGACCGGCTCAAACGTTTCGGGGCGATGGCCGCCGCGATGGTGCTCTACGTTCTGATCAGCCAGCTGGGCCTGGTGATCGGCAACCAGATCGCGAGCACCGCCGCGGCCTCCGGTCCGGCGATCTACAACTACACCTGGCTGGTGCTGATGCTCCCGTTCGGGATGATCGGCGTCACGGTGCTGACGGTGGTGATGCCGAGGCTGAGCCGAAACGCAGCAGCCGACGACATTCCGGCCGTGCTGGCCGACCTGTCGCTGGCCACTCGGCTGACCATGATCACGCTGATCCCGACGGTGGCGTTCATGACGGTGGCCGGCCCAGCGATCGGAAGCGCGCTGTTCGCCTACGGTCGCTTCGGCAACGTCGACGCGAGCCATCTGGGTGCGGCGATCGCGCTGTCGGCGTTCACCTTGATCCCGTACGCCTTGGTGCTGTTGCAGCTGCGAGTGTTCTATGCCCGCGAGCAGCCCTGGACGCCGATCGTGATCATCCTGGTGATCACCACGGTCAAGGTGATCGCGTCACTGTTGGCGCCGCACATGACCGCCAACCGGGAGCTGGTCGCCGGCTACTTGGGGTTGGCCAACGGGCTCGGCTTTCTGGCCGGCGCGATCGTCGGCTACTACCTGCTGCGGCGGGGGCTGCGACCCCTCGGCGGTCACCTGATCGGCGTCGACGAGGTGCGGACCATTCTGGTGACGGTGACGGCGTCGTTGCTGGCCGGTCTCATCGCTCACGTTGTGGACTGGCTGCTGGGCCTCGATGTGCTGACCACGCACGGCGGTGGCGCCGGCTCGATGCTGCGGCTGCTGGTTTTGGCGGTGCTCATGCTGCCGGTCATCGCCGGGGTCATGATCCGCGCGCGGGTACCCGAGGCGCAGGCAGCGCTGGATGCCGTGCTGCGCCGCATCAGCCGCGGACATGTGCCCGCTGGAGCCACTGGCCGGCTCTCCGATCACCAGCGTCACCGCAGCCCGGTCACGTACGCTGATCAAAGGAATTCGTTCACGCCGGGGGGGTTTCCGGTCCAGGAACTGATCCGGCGGGGGCCTCCCGACCACATAGCTGGAGAGGGCAGACGGAAAGGACCAGCGGTGACCGACCGTCCAACCGAGCGCGCCTCGTCCGGTTCGGCACCTGATATCGAGCCGGCGCGGCGACCCGGATCCGATGGGCCTGGTCCTCGCCCGCCCGCATCGCCGCCACCCGGACCGGATCGGCCGGCTTCTGCGCGGCCCGCGGCGTCGCCGGTCGCCGACGACTTCCAACCCGACATCCCGGCTGACTTCGACGTTGACGCGCCGCCGGCGCCGAAGGCTGCGCATCGATCCAACGGTGATATTGCCCGGGATACGTCGCGCCAGGCGCCGCAGGAGCCGCTCGCGTTCGACGCCCCGCGTGAACCGGCTCCCGAACCGTCGCGCCAAGATGACGTCCATCTGGTACCCGGGGCCCGGATCGCCGACGGTCGCTACCGTCTACTGGTCTTCCACGGGGGCGCTCCCCCGCTGCAGTTCTGGCAGGCGCTCGACACGGCGCTGAACCGACAAGTCGCACTGACCTTCGTCGACCCCGACGGCGCATTGCCAGAAAACCAATTACAAGAAACCCTCTCGCGCACAATGCGGCTCAGCCGGATCGACAAGCCCGGCATCGCCAGAGTGCTCGACGTCATCCGCACCGGTAATGGCGGTTTGGTGGTCGCAGAGTGGGTCCGCGGCGGCTCCTTGCAAGAGGTCGCCGACACCTCCCCGTCGTCGGTTGGCGCCGCCCGGGCAATGCAGTCGCTGGCTGCGGCCGCGGAGGCCGCCCATCACGTCGGCGTCGCGCTGTCCATTGACCACCCCAGCCGGGTCCGAGTCAGCATTTCCGGTGACGTGGTGCTGGCGTTCCCGGCGACCATGCCCGACGCCACCCCTGAAGACGACATCCGCGGAATCGGCGCCGCGCTGTATGCCTTGCTCGTCAACCGGTGGCCGCTGCCGGAGTCTGGGGTGCGCAGCGGGCTGGCCCCCGCCGAGCGGAACCCGCTCGGCCAGCCCGTCGAACCCAGCGCCATTGACCCTGACATTCCCTTCCAGATCTCCGCGGCGGCGGTTCATGCCGTTCAAGAGAACGGTGGGATACGAAGCGCGTCAACGCTTTTGAACCTGCTACAGCAGGCGACCGCGGTGGCCGACCGCACCGACCTGATAAGTCCCATCAAGGAACCGGCGCCGCCGCGTGGAGTTTCTAGTCCGCTGGGCCCTTCGCTGTCGGGCTCCGACGAAGCCGCTGCCCGGCATCGTCGCATCGTGATGGCCAGCATCGGCGCCGGAGTCGCGGTTATCGCTGTGGTTCTGTTGCTGCTGGCGTCCGTGC
>NZ_DASRBZ010000063.1:0-2888 GCF_035653355.1 Mycobacterium sp.
GGGTCGAGCAGCAGCTTGCTCGGGTCGCAGCGATGGCCGGCGGCCGGCTCGAACGGCCCGTGCACTCGAAACCCGTAGCGTTGGCCGGGTCCGACGCCGGGCAGATATGCATGCCAGACATATCCGTCGACCTCGTCGAGATTGATGCGGGTTTCGGTGTCGTCGTCGTCGATCAAGCACAGCTCGACTTTGTCGGCGATTTCGGAGAACAGCGCGAAGTTGGTGCCGGCGCCGTCATAGGTGGCACCTAGCGGATAGTTGTTGCCCGGCCACACAGTGGGCAGCGTCGGCGTGGTTTGGGTCATGTCCGTGTTCGGTTGTCTCGGCGGCATCACTCGACTTTATCCGCGCCGCGCACGGGCCGCTTGAACTGTCACCACCAGCCAGTGGCCGCGGCGATTTGGCGTCCGAGCTCACCGGCCATGGTGCGCATGTAGGTGGCCGACAGGTGGTGAGCGTCGTGGTAGATCAACACATTTCCCTCGACGGCGCGGCAGATGTCCGGCCGGCAGATCGCGTCGCTCATGTCCAGCGGTTTGAGCATCGGGAACTGTTCGACGAAGTCCAGCGTCGGGTTGCGATCGGCCAGCACGTCGGAACGTTTGATCCCGCACGACGTCGTGTTGCCGCCCTTGGCCAGGCAATCAGCGGGTTCGAACGGCTGGCCGTCCTTGACCAGCCACGGCGTGTCCCGCATGGCCAGCACCGGAATGTTGTTGTCAGCGAACGTCTGCCAGATACCGATATAGGTGGCCGGCATCACGTCGCCGGGTTTGATGTTCCACGGCCGAGTCGAGGTCGTGAACACGTAGTCGGGACGGTCGGCGATGAGCTTGCCCATCGCCTTCTGCACCCACTCATGGCACTGGGGGTAGGCGGCGTTGTTGCCCATGATCAGCGGGACTTCCTCAGTGGACAGTGGGCATCCCATCTTGAGGTAGGTGACCACTTTGAAGTGGTGCATGCGGCCGAGCAGGTCCAGCGCGGTGATCCAGTGTTCGGCGTGCGACCCGCCGGCCAGCGCGATGGTGCGGGTGGCCTGAACGTCGCCATAGGTGCAGTTGATCAGGGCCGGGTTGGTCCAGTCACTGATACAGCCGTCTTTGGTGGACAGTGGCAGATCGTTCTTGGCTTCCAGCACGGTGGGCCGCATCCGCAGCTTGGGCACCCGCATCTGCTTGACCAGCGCCCGCGCCCCTGGATAGTCGCGTGCACTGAGCCCGATGAGCTCTTTGCCGTCGGCGCGTTGGACGGTGACATGCTCACGCCAGGTGAACGAGGTCGCGGTCAAGGTCACGCCGAGCAGGGCCACTACCGAGCCCAGCGCCATCGTGGGCCGGCGCAACCGCGTCCGCCACGGCACCGCCGGCGCCGGCGCCGGCGATTTCGCGTTGGCCGTTGCGCGATACCGCAGCGGGTCCTCGACGTGCCGCATGGTCAGGTAGGCCAGCACGCCGGAGATCAGCAGTACCGCGGTGCCCTCGATGAAGTTGGCGCGCCGATGACCGGTATAGACGAGCCAGAAGATCAGCAGCGGCCAGTGCCAGAGGTACAGCGAATATGCCATGCCGCCAAGCGTCACCAGCGGCCCCGCGGCCAGCAGGCGGTTGGGCAGCGGCATCTGGCCGTCGGTGCTCGGGTGGGCGTATCGGTTGGCTCCGGCAAGGATGAACAGCACCGTTGCGACTACGGGTACGCATGCCCACGGGCCGGGGAATTCCTTGACCCCGTCGATCAGCGCGCCGCAGGACAGGATCGCTGCTAGCGCCACCGTGGAGATCACGCTGCGCAGCCACATCGGCCAGCGGACATAGGGGACCAGTGCACCGACCAGCGCCCCCAGCAGCAGCTCCCACGCTCGCGCGAAACTGTCGTAGTAGGCCACCGCCTGGTTGGTGTGGTGTGCATTGATCGCGTAGACGAACGACGCCACGGTCAGCGCGGTGAGCAACATCACGAACATCGTCCGCGTCCGCGCGCCAAGGGATCGCCGCAGCAGGTACGCACAGCCGAACACCAGCGCCAAAAACGCGATGTAGAACTGGCCCTGCACCGACATCGACCAGATGTGTTGCAGCGGACTGACCGCTTCGCCGGCCCGCAGATAGTCGGCCACGCCGTTGGCCAGCTCCCAGTTCTGGTAGTAACCCAGACTCGCCAGGCTCTGGTCGGCGAAGGTCTCCCAGCGGGTCTGCGGCTGGATCAGGATCGTGAGCACGGCGCACCCAGCCAGCACCACGACCAGGGCGGGCAGCAGTCGTCGTACAAGCCGGATGACTTCGGGCACCGGCGACAGCGATCCCCCAGTTTTCAGGGCGGGGTTGAGCGCGGCGCGCAGCACCTTGCCACCGAAGAAGAACCCGGACAGCGCCAAAAACACGTCGACACCACCGGAGACGCGGCCGAACCAGACGTGGAACATCGCGACCAGCGCGATCGCGATGCCGCGCAGGCCGTCCAGGTCGTGGCGGTAGAACCCTGACTGGCGAGCACCGCTCGCGGCAGCGGCAGGCCGGCGAGCGGCAACCGGGCGGATCGCGGGGAGGGTCAGCATGATCGCCAGACAATCTACCTAACCGGTTCCCCGGCCGAGCGGACGCAAAAGCACCCCCATCCTGGCCCACATGGCCGCTTTTGCGTCTGCTCGGCGCAAGTCAGGAGTCGATGATCCGGGTCAGGTAGGGCGTCATGTTGGTGGTGCGTGCCGCCGACACCGTCACCGCCGGATCAGTGGCCTCGATCATCTGTCCGTTGCCGAGGTAGATCGCGACGCTTTGGCTGCCGCCGGGGCCATAGCAGATCAGGTCGCCCGGTCGGGCCTGCGCCGGCGGGATTTTGCGGCCGACGTTGCACTGCTCGCCCGAGGTCCGCGGCATCTTGATGCCGGC
>NZ_DASRBZ010000064.1:0-3148 GCF_035653355.1 Mycobacterium sp.
TAAAGCCATGCTGCCGCCACCAATGACGGCTCCGGTTACGGCGATTTTGGCAACGCTGACATTCGATGTCGTGGGCTTACGGTGCCGTCCGCTCATACGTCGGTAATTCCTCCCTGTAGGCGCCCACGAGGTCAGCTGTCGGGTTCGGGCTGGAGAGGTTGCCCGGCCATCGTCGTCATCCGCGGGAAACGACGTGGCTTCACCCCAAGGAACCGCGAACGGCTCCAGTACGGTCCGGTGGACCGGTGGGTCCCCCGCCTCCATCCATCGTGTTGTCGACGTCCCCGCCTACTGGATGGAGCTCGGCGCGATAGGCGGAGAGGGCCCGCCACCCGGTAATGCCTCGGCAAGCCCGCGGAAGACGGTATCGGGTCACGCCGGTTCCGTCATGTCTTCGTTTGCGCGGCGTTTCGCTTGCGCCCGTTCGGGAAAACGCCAGGAAAGCGGATCGTTAACGCAGGTCGCGGGCGGCGAGATCAGTCCGTATCCACGCCGTGATCAAACCGTTATGTGAGTGAAATCACAGGTTTAGCCGCCCGCGAATGGGGGAAGCACGTCGAGCGTCTCGCCGGAGCGAAGCGTTGTGTGCATGTTTCGGACGGCGATTCCATCGCACAGGTAAGAACACCGGCTCAGCACCGCCGCAAGCCGCGAGTTGCTGGCAGCCAAGCCGTCGACCAGCTCGGCCACAGTGGCGCCTGGGCGCACGCAAACCGTTTCCGACTCGGCGCCGGCGGCTGCGCGCGCCGCCGCGAAGTAGCGGACAGTGACCCGGACGTCGCCGGGCTCGTCCTTGACGATCGGTTCAGCCACCGATCGCGCTCATCGGCCGGGCGGGCTGGATGAAATGCGGGTCGTTGATGCCATGGCCGGCGGGCTTTCCCCACATCGCGGCGCGCCAGGCCGCCTCGATCGCGTCGTCGTCGGCGCCAACGCGCAGCAGGGTTCGAAGATCGGTCTCCTCGGTGGCGAACAGGCAACTCCGGATCTGGCCGTCCGCGGTCAGTCGAGTGCGGTCACAGGCCGAGCAGAACGCATGTGACACCGATGCGATAACGCCGACCTTTCCGGCGCGGCCGTCGTCGTCCTCGACCTGCCATAGCTCGGCCGGTGCCGAACCGCGCGGCGCAGGGTCGGGCCGCAGGTGAAAATGCGGCCGCAACACCGCAAGCACGTCGTCGGCGCTGAGCGCGGCACCGCGGCGCCACTGGTGCCCCGCATCCAGCGGCATCTGCTCGATGACCCGCAACTGGTAGCCGTGTTCGAGGCAGAACCGCAGCAGGTCTACGACGTCCTCGCGACCCGTCACCGGGTCCAGTACGGCGTTCACTTTGATCGGCTCCAGGCCAGCGTCCTTGGCGGCGGCCAGGCCGGCCAGCACGTCCGGGAGCCGGTCGCGGCGGGCGATCGCGGCGAAGTGGGCCCGGTCCACGGTATCCAGCGACACGTTGATCCGGTCCAGGCCCGCTTTCGCGAGTGCCCTTGCCCGCCGGTCCAAGCCGAGACCGTTGGTGGTCAGCGCGATCTCGGGCCGGGGCCGCAGGCTGGCGGCGGCGGCCACCACCTCTTCGAGGTGCCGGGCCAACAACGGCTCGCCGCCGGTGAAGCGCACGCTGGTGATGCCGAGTCGGGTGACCGCGATGTGCAGCAATCGGGCCAATTCATCCGGGCGCAGCAGGTGCTCGCTGGGCAGCCAGTCCAAGCCTTCGGCCGGCATGCAGTAGGTACAGCGCAGGTTGCAGCGGTCGGTCAGCGATACCCGCAAATCGGTGGCGATCCGGCCGTAGCTGTCCACCAGCGCGCCGGCAGCAGGCGCGTCGCCGGCCATGACGGGGTCGTCTGCTCGGCGCCGCAGCGTCGGCAGCCCCAGCGCGGTTACCGTCACGTGCGCACCCACTCCGCCTGGGTCGTCGAGTCGACGGGAACGATCTCTTTGCCAAGCGGCACCAGCGACACCGGAATCAGTTTGAGGTTGGCCAGTGCCAACGGAATTCCGATGATCGTGGCGGCCATGGCCACTGCGCTCACCAGATGCCCGATCGCCAGCCACAGCCCGAAAAGCACCACCCAGATGACGTTGCCGATCACCGCGCCGGTGCCAGCGCCTGGCTTCTCGACGATAGTGCGCCCGAACGGCCACAGCGCGAACGACGCGATGCGCAGCGCCGCGAATCCGAACGGGATGGTGATGATCAGCAGGAAGCAGACCAGCGCCGCCAACAGGTAGCCGACGGCCAGCCACAGGCCGCCGAAAATCAACCAGATGACGTTCAGGATTAGGCGCATATCTCCTCCAGCGGTATTGCCAGCCTACCGAGGAAAGAGGGGTGCTCGTCGGGCCGGCATCCGAGTAGGATCAGCCATTAATCGCGTCCTGCGCAGGCGGGACGCTTCATTGTGTAGCCCATCGTAGTGTGACCCGTCAGACAAGCAGGTGAGACCAGTGCCGACTGGCAAGGTGAAGTGGTATGACGCCGCCAAAGGGTTCGGCTTCTTGTCGCAGGAGGACGGCGAAGACGTCTATGTCCGGTCCTCGGCATTGCCCGAAGGTGTCGAAGGGCTCAAGGCCGGACAGCGCGTCGAGTTCGGGGTGGCCACGGGTCGCCGCGGCCCCCAGGCCTTGAGCCTCAAGCTGATCGACCCGCCGCCCAGCTTGACTCGCGCCCGCCGGGAGACCGCCGCCGAACACAAACACAGCCCGGATGAACTGCACGGCATGGTCGAGGACATGATCACCTTGCTGGAGAGCGCTATCCAGCCCGAGTTGCGCAAGGGCCGCTACCCGGACCGCAAGACGGCCCGTCGGGTCTCCGAGGTGGTCAAGGCGGTCGCGCGCGAACTGGACGCCTAGCGGCTCTTTGCAGCGAGCTTGACGATTGCGCCTCCATTGCGAGCTACTCTGCAGTAACTTGCGAGCTACTCTGGAGTAACAAGCAAGGGGGTGCCCGATGACACAGCAAGCGCAGGTCACCGAGGAGCAGGCGAGAGCCGTAGCCGAGGAATCCCGCGAAACGGGTTGGGACAAACCGTCATTCGCCAAAGAGCTATTCCTCGGCCGCTTCCCGCTGGAGCTGATCCACCCCTTTCCCCGGCCCTCCGACGACGAGGCGGCTCGCACCGAGGACTTTCTGCGGAGGCTACGCGAATT
>NZ_DASRBZ010000065.1:0-3966 GCF_035653355.1 Mycobacterium sp.
GAAGCGCAGGACCGCCTCTTCGAGAAGGTCACCGATCTCAGTGCACGCGGTAGTCACGTCGCTGTCGAAGCGTTCAGCCTGGCTGCGCCCTGCGAGCGTCGCCGGGCGGCGCGTCGGGCCCGGTGGGCGCGAGTACGGGAACGACTGGGCCTCGACATCAACTTCGAAACGCTGACCTACAACGACACCCGCCGCCCTGATGCCGTGCAGTGGCTCGCCGACCACGGCTGGCAGGTACACGCGGTGAGCAACGCCGACGAAATGGCGCGGCTGGGCCGGCCGATACCCGACGACCTGGTCGAGGAGACGGTGAGCAGCACACTGCTGCGGGCGCGTCTGGTCGACGCTAATTGAGCGGGCCTAGGCATTTGCGAAAGGAAGCTCGATGAGCACGATGCGCACCGATGACGACACCTGGGACATCACCACCAGCGTGGGCTCGACCGCGGTGATGGTGGCCGCCGCCCGCGCCACCGAAACCGACCGCCCTGATGCGCTGATCAACGATCCCTACGCCAAGCTGCTCGTCGCCAACGCCGGCACCGGTGCCTGGGAGGCCATGCTCGACGAATCGATGATCGCCAAGGTGGAGGCGATGGATCCCGAGACCGCGGCGGTCGTCCACCACATGCGCAGCTATCAGGCGGTTCGCACGCATTTCTTCGACGCCTACTTCACCGATGCTGTGGCCGCGGGCATCCGGCAGGTGGTGATCCTGGCGTCCGGGCTGGATTCACGCGCTTACCGGCTGGACTGGCCGGCCGGCACGGTGGTCTACGAGATCGACCAGCCGAAGGTACTGTCCTACAAGTCGCAGACCCTGGCCGAGCATGAGGTCAGACCGTCGACCGAGCGCCGTGAGGTGCCCGTTGACTTGCGGCAGGACTGGCCCGCCGCAGTGCGTGCCGCCGGTTTCGACCCGGCGGCGCGGACCGCATGGCTGGCCGAGGGACTGCTGATGTATTTGCCGGCCGCCGCCCAGGACCGGCTGTTCGAGCAGATCACCGAGCTCAGTGCGCCGGGCAGCCGGATCGCGGCCGAAACCGCGGCACGCCACGCCGACGAGCGGCGCGAGGAGATGCGAGAACGGTTCAAGCGGGTCGCCGACAAGCTCGGCTTCGAGCAGACCGTCGACTTCCAGGATCTGGTCTACAACGACGAGGATCGCGCCGTTGTGGTGGATTGGCTGAACGAGCATGGCTGGCGGGCCACGTCGCAACACTCCCACGACGAGATGCGCCGGTTGGGCCGCTGGGTCGACGGTGTCCCGATGGCCGACGACAAAGACGCGTTCGCCGATTTCGTGACAGCGGAGCGCAGCTAGTTCCCTAGGTGCGGTGCCCGGAGCGCGTCTGTTGCCCAACCCAGTGGTTGATTAGGATTGGGCTTCCGCCGGTCAGGAAGGGCACCCCATGACCACCCACGCCGCCGCCAACACCACCGACACCAGCGCACCGGTGGCTTCGGACATCCAGCACACCGTCGAGCGCCTGCGAAAAACCTTCGCCACCGGGCGCACCCGCGGCCTCGAGTGGCGGCGCACCCAGTTGCGCGCCATCGAGAAGATGATGGCCGAGAACGAGGCCAAGATCGCGGAGGCATTGCACGCCGACCTGTGTCGCAAACCATTCGAGGCCTGGCTGGCCGACACGGCGACTACCGCCGCCGAAGCCCGCTACGCGGCAAAACACGTCAAGAAGTGGATGCGCCGCAAACACCACCTGCTCGAGCTGGCGCAGCTGCCGGGTCGCGGTTGGGTGGAGTACGAGCCTTACGGCACCGTGCTGATCATCGGCGCCTGGAACTACCCGTTCTATCTGACGCTCGGCCCGGCGGTCGGAGCGATCGCCGCGGGAAACGCGGTGGTGCTCAAGCCCTCTGAGATCGCCTCGGCGTCGTCTCGGGTGATGGCCGAACTGGTGCCGCAATATCTCGACCGCGACGCGATCGCGGTGATCGAGGGCGACGCCACAGTCAGCCAGCAGTTGCTCGCGCAAGGCTTCGACCGCGTGCTGTTCACCGGCGGGACCGAGATCGGCCGCAAGGTGTACGAAGCGGCAGCACCGCACCTGACTCCGGTCACGCTGGAACTCGGCGGTAAGAGCCCCGTGATCGTCGCCGCCGACGCCGACGTCGACGTCGCGGCCAAGCGAATCGCCTGGATCAAACTGCTCAACGCCGGGCAGACCTGCGTCGCACCCGACTACGTGCTGGCTGATGTGAAGATCCGCGACGAGCTCGTCACCAAGATCGGCGAAGCCATCACCACATTCGGCTCCGACGAGCCAGCCGGAATGCGCATCGTCAACCAACGCCAATTCGACCGGCTGACCGGTTACTTGTCCAACACCAAGGGCACCGTAGCCGTCGGCGGCACATCCGACCCCGCGGACCTGCGGATCCAGCCGACCGTGGTCGTCGACCCCGCCCCCGACGAACCGCTGATGACCAACGAGATCTTCGGCCCCATCCTGCCGGTGATCACCGTCGAATCCCTCGACGATGCAATACGTTTCGTCAACTCGCGTCCCAAACCGCTATCGGCGTATCTGTTCACCAAGACCCGCGCCGTACGTGAGCGGGTCATCAAGGAAGTGCCGGCCGGCGGCATGCTGGTCAACCATCTCGCTTTTCAGGTGTCGACGGCCAAACTGCCGTTCGGTGGTGTCGGCGCATCGGGTATGGGCGCCTATCACGGGCGCTGGGGATTCGAGGAGTTCAGTCACCGCAAGTCGGTGCTCACCAAGCCAACCCGACCCGACTTATCGAGCTTTATCTACCCGCCGTATACAGAGAAGGCGTGGAAGTTGGCGCGGCGGCTGTTCTAGCGGCTGCCGGACGCTGACCCCGAGCGCAATCGACCCGAAAGGAAGTTCATGCCCGGAGTGCAGGATCGTGTCATCGTCGTCACCGGAGCCGGCGGGGGACTGGGCCGCGAATACGCCCTGACCCTGGCTCGAGAAGGCGCCAGCGTCGTGGTCAACGACCTCGGCGGAGCCCGCGACGGTACGGGCGCCGGACATTCGATGGCCGACCAGGTCGTGTCTGAGATCAAAGACGCCGGCGGCCGCGCGGTCGCCAACTACGACAGCGTCGCCGAGCCCGAGGGCGCGGCCAACATCATCCAGACCGCGCTCGACGAATTCGGGGCGGTGCACGGTGTGGTGAGCAACGCCGGGATTTTGCGCGACGGCACCTTCCACAAGATGTCGTTCGAGAACTGGGACGCAGTTCTCAAGGTCCACCTGTACGGCGGCTACAACGTGCTGCGCGCCGCCTGGCCGCATTTCCGGGAGCAGAGTTACGGCCGCGTCGTCGTTGCCACCTCCACCAGCGGTCTGTTCGGCAACTTCGGCCAATCCAACTACGGGGCAGCCAAGCTCGGCCTGGTCGGCCTAATCAACACACTGGCGCTGGAAGGCGCCAAGTACAACATCCACGCCAACGCGGTCGCCCCGGTGGCGGCGACCCGGATGACGCAGGACATCTTGCCCCCGGAGGTGTTGGAGAAGCTCAAGCCCGAGTTCGTCGCGCCGATCGTGGCCTACCTGTGCACCGAAGAATCCAGCGATAACGGATCGGTGTTCGTCGTCGGCGGCGGCAAGGTGCAGCGGGTTGCGTTGTTCGAGAACGAAGGCGCCAATTTCAACAACCCGCCGTCGGTCGATGAGGTCGCCTCGCAGTGGGCGCAGATCACCGATGTGTCCGGAGCGAAGCAGGCCAGCTTCTCCGTACGGTGAAAGCCTGCGTCGTTCAGGAACTTTCGGGTCCCAAAGGGTTGGTGTACACCGACGTCGACGAGGTGCAGGCCGGCGACGACATGGTGGTCATCGATGTGCGGGCGGCCGGGGTGTGCTTTCCCGACCTGCTGTTGAGCAAAGGGGGGTACCAGCTCAAGCTTCCGCCGCCGTTCATTCCCGGCATGGAAGCCGCGGGTGTGGTGCGCTCGGCGCCGGAGGAGTCGGG
>NZ_DASRBZ010000066.1:0-5417 GCF_035653355.1 Mycobacterium sp.
GTGGCGGCAAAAATCAGATACACGCTTCGGGTGAGGCCGAAGAGCGCCGGAACAGAATCGAACGCGAACAGCAGATCCGTTCCGCCGAGCGCCGTCATCACCAGCAACATCGGGGTCATCACCCGCCTGCCGTTTTCGACGATGAACAACCGGTCGCGGTCGTAGTTGTCCGAGGTGCGCAAGAACCGCTTGGCGACGCGGATGGCCAAGGTGTCGGCGGTGCGGCGCTCAGTCGCCTCCGGTTTGGCCAGCAACACCGCAGTGAGCAATAGCAGCACCGCGAAGAGGTAAAACGCCCAGTCGAAAATCCTGACCAACGCCGCGCCGAGAACGATGAAGCCGGTTCGGGCGATCAGGGCGAAAAGAATGCCGAACAACAGCACCTTTTGCTGTGCCACACGCGGCACACCGAAACTGGCCATGATCACCAGGAAAACGAACAAATTGTCCACCGATAATGCCTGGTTGCTGAGATAGCAAGCGAAATACTCAATGCCCATTGCGGTGCCGCCGAGCATTAGTACAGCCCCGCCGAACACAATCGCCACCCCGATATAAACCGTCGACCAGATCGCGGCATCGCGCACAGTCGGGATATGCGGCCTACGGACGTGGAAAAAATAGTCGAATAACGCCAAACCGACGATGATGGCGATGGTCAGGGCCCAGACCAGCGCGGAAACACCCATGTAGCTGTTTGTCCTCCCACGGCATGCGTTGTGCGGTCCCCGGCAATCGGATCGGAGCGCCCCCCATGACCCGGAGAGCCCAATCCTTGCGGAGGCAAAACTCAATCCGGACGGTAACGCAATCCATGTCCAGGCCGTACGGGGCCACGCCCGCGACACCGCCAGCGGTGCATCATTTCGACATCGGCTGGGTATCTCTTTCCGTAATCTCTGCGATGTGACTTCGCAATTGCGGCCGCCTGGAGCAAAGTGGTGTCGGCCTAGCGATGATGTGGACCGTGCCGAGGTACACGGTGGGCCAGAGCCCGCCAAAGAAAGCAATCCAGAAGTAGCGATAGCGGCGGCCAGGGAGGGTGGGTGACCGGGCGGCGAGGTCGGATGTTGAGTCGTGCGGTGCTCGCGCTGGCAGCCGCAGGAGTTGTGGTGGCGTTGGCGCCGTGCGCGGCGGCATCTCCGGAGAGCGACGCCAACGACGCAATCACCGCGGCATGGCAAGCCGCCGGCGGCGCCGAGTCGCGGCTCGGCCCCAAGCAAGGTGACGTCTACGGCGTCGGCGACGGCTTCGTTCAGGACTTCGCCGGCGGCAAAATGTTTTTCACCCCGGCGACCGGGGCCAGATCGCTCTACGGGCCGATCCTCGACAAATACGAATCGTTAGGCGGTCCCGTCGGCAGCGACTTGGGGTTCCCGACGATCAGCGAGGTGCCGGGCCTGGCTGGGCCCGACACGTTGGTGAGCACGTTCGCCGCCAGCGACAAGCCGGTGATCTTTTGGTCGGCCGCCCATGGCGCGTTCGTGGTCCGCGGCGCGATGAACGCCGCATGGGACAAGCTGGGTAGCTCCGGCGGCGTACTGGGCGTTCCGGTCAGCGACGAGACCTACAACGGCGAACTCTCGACCCAGTCGTTCACCGGCGGACAGGTGTCGTGGAACCGGCTGACGAAGGTGTTCGCGACGCTCCCGCCCGAGTTGGCTCAGCAGCTGACCGGCCTCCAGGTTCCCATCGACCCCACAGCGGCGATCAACACGGCCTGGCGCTCGGCCGGCGGGGCCGCGGGTCCGCTCGGCGCCAAACAGGGCGGGCAATACCCGGTCGGCAACAACGCGATAGCGCAGAAGTTCGTCGGCGGAAAGGTCTTCTTCAGCCCGGCAACCGGGGCCAACGCGGTGGAGAGCGACATCCTGGCCAAATACGAATCACTCGGCGGCGCGGGCAGCGACCTGGGACTTCCGACGGCCAATGAAACCGACGGGGGCATCAAGCCGACGAGTCGCATCAGCACGTTTTCGGCCGCCGATAAGCCCGTGATTTTCTGGACCCCTGCCCACGGCGCATTCGTAGTGCGCGGGGTCATGAAGGCGGCGTGGGACAAGCTGGGCGGCGCGAAAGGCACGCTCGGCGCGCCGGTGGGTGACCAAGCTGTCGACGGCGACGTCGTCTCACAGAAATTCACCGGCGGCAAGCTCTCCTGGAACCGGGCCAAGAACGTCTTTACCACTGAGCCGCCCAATTTGGCGTCCAAACTGTCCGGGCTGCAACTGCCGGGCCAGAAGCAGCCCAGCCGACCCGCGGCGCCCGCCGGTGCCGCACGGACGTGGCACTGGTGGTGGCTGTTGGTGGCCATCGCGGTGCTGCTGCTGGTGGGCCTGCTCGGGTTGACGACGCTCTGGGTGCGTCGACGCCGCACGGTCGGTCGCCGCGCTGCAGCCCGACGGCAACGCGACGCCAGGGTTGGGAGAGCCTACGAGCCCGTACCGAGCGCTGAGGATCGATGGTCAACCGACGCGGACCGCGACGTCGGCTCGCCGGGATTTGCCGGCGGCTACCCGGAGCCACCGGAGGCTACGACTGCGATGGCAGCGCCTGAGCGTACTCCGGCGCCGGAGAGACCCCCGGCGCCCGAGAGCTGGAGGCAGCCAGCACCGCAGGCGGAGGCTGGCTCGATGGGCGCTGAGCATGCCGGCGGTGCGCCGCCCGACGTCGAAGAGGAGCTTGGCGTCGAGGATCCGGACAAGGTCGACACCGCACCAACGCGCATCCCGTCAGAAGCCGAACTCAACCCGGAACCCGCGGTGAGAACTGGGCGGCATGCGGCGGTGGAGACCCCCGAGGACGAGGACATGCAGCCGGAGGCGCCAGCCGTCAGCGCCGTTACGCCGACCATCCACCTTCCGCTGGAAGACCCGCGCGAGGCGCCGGAGGGGTATCCGGTCAAAGGCAACGCCAGCTTCGGCCTGTATTACACGCCCGACAGCGCCCTATACCACGACGCGTTCGCCGAAATCTGGTTCGCCAGCGAGGAAGTCGCGCGCGCGAACGGCTTCACCAAGGCCGGCTAGGCCGGTGCAGCCACCGCGTCAGATTTTGCGGATGACCGTGACCACCTTGCCGAGGATCGCGGCGTCGTTGCCGGGGATGGGATCAAACGCGGGGTTGTGCGGCATCAGCCAGACCTGACCGCCGGTGCGCTTGAACGTCTTGACGGTGGCCTCACCGTCGATCATCGCCGCGACGATGTCGCCGTTGTCGGCGACGTTCTGCTGGCGCACCACCACCCAGTCGCCGTCGCAGATTGCGGCGTCGACCATCGAGTCACCGACGACTCGCAGCAAGAACAACGCACCCTCACCGACCAGCTCGCGCGGTAACGGAAAGACGTCCTCCACCGCTTCCTCGGCGAGGATCGGCCCGCCGGCGGCGATGCGCCCGAGCACTGGGACGAATGTGGGTTCGGGCAAGGCGTCCGACCCCGACACGTCGGTGAGAACCGGAGGCGCGGCGTCGTCGGCTCCCCGGACGTCAACCGCGCGCGGGCGGTTGGGGTCGCGCCGCAGATAGCCTTTGCGCTCGAGCGTGCGCAGCTGGTGAGCCACCGACGACGTCGACGTCAGGCCGACGGCATCACCGATCTCGCGGATACTCGGTGGGTAGCCGCGGCTGGTGACCGAGGCGCGGATGACCTCCAGGATGGTGCGCTGCCGCTCGGTCAGCGCTGAATCCACAGCTTGCATGCGGCGGCCTCGGCCGGTGGGGGTGTCGCTGCTATTGCTCATAGCGTTCGAATGTAGCCCCATCCCGCCCGATACTCAAACGTTTGTTCGACGCGTGTCGCGGTGTGTCGTCCTAGGCCGGGCCGCGACGAGCGGGTTTGTCAGTGGCATGGCCTACCGTTTCAACCGCTCGGCAACAATTCGATCACATGTTCGGAAATCGAACGCACTATCGAATACAGTCGAACATGCGATCGACTACCGGCCTGATGGGAGGCACTATGACGCTCATACAGACAACAAGGCCGCACGCGGTGCATCGTGGCCAGCCCGTCTCCAGGCATTCCCGGCGCGGTGAGCGGCGACCAGGCCCCGCACGGCCGCGCGTGGCGCCGCCGCGTTACCGCGGCACCGGCGTGTGGATGTCCACGGCGCCGCACCGCAGGCGGCCGATCACGCCGGCCACGACGGTGGGGCTGGCCCTGCTGGCCGCGCTGATCACTGTCTGGCTCGGGCTGGTTGCGCACGTCGGCGACATGGTTGGCAGCGGCTCCGGCGGCGGGCATGGGCCGATGCCCGATCGGCTTGCCGTAGTCCGGGTCGACGCCGGCGAGACTCTGCCGCACCTGGCTGCCCGGGTGGCGCCCGACGCGCCGGTCGGCGACGTCGCGCAGCGCATCCGCGAGCTCAACGATCTGCAGTCGCCGACGCTGACCGCAGGTCAAACGCTGATCGCGCCGGTCGGCTGACGGCACTGCCGTGCAGCGCGAAAATGCCGCCAGCTCAATGACCCTCGCCGCAGGCAGCGAGCAACGCCTGTCCGCCGCAGCATTCGCCCTTCCGACGAGCACACAGGTACTCTCGGAGTGGTCCGAGGCACGCCGGCGGGATGAAGGAGCGGTCATGCACTGTCCGTTCTGCCGCCATCCCGACTCCCGGGTGGTCGACTCCCGGGAAACCGACGAAGGCCAGGCGATTCGACGCCGCCGGGCCTGCCCGGAGTGCGGGCGGCGGTTCACCACCGTGGAAACGGCGGTGCTGGCTGTGGTCAAGCGCAGCGGCGTCACCGAACCCTTCAGCCGGGAAAAGGTCATCAGCGGGGTGCGTCGGGCATGTCAGGGCCGCCAGGTCGACGATGACGCGCTGAACCTGTTGGCCCAGCAGGTCGAAGACACCGTGCGTGCGAAGGGGTCGCCGGAGGTGCCCAGTCACGAAGTCGGCTTGGCGATCCTCGGGCCGCTGCGAGAACTCGACGAGGTGGCGTACCTACGGTTCGCGTCGGTGTACCGGTCGTTTTCCTCGGCAGACGATTTCGAGCGGGAGATCGAAGCGCTGCGGGCGCACCGCAAGGTGTCCACCCCGAATTGAGCGGGCGCTGAAAAAGGTGCCGAAAGGCCGCCGTTAGGCTTGCGGCATGCCTGCCGAACTGCACCCTGACCTTGAAGCGTTAGCGCCGCTGCTGGGTACCTGGGCGGGCCGCGGCTCGGGCAAGTACCCGACCATCGAACCGTTCGAGTATCTCGAAGAAGTGGTGTTCTCCCATGTCGGCAAGCCCTTCCTGATCTACGGGCAAAAGACCAAAGCGCCCGCCGACGGCAAGCCGCTGCACGCCGAAACCGGTTATCTGCGGGTGCCGCAACCCGGGCGGGTCGAGCTGGTGCTGGCCCACCCGAGTGGCATCACCGAAATCGAGGTGGGCACATACTCGACTAGCGGTGACGTCATCGACATCGAGAT
>NZ_DASRBZ010000067.1:0-11030 GCF_035653355.1 Mycobacterium sp.
TCCCGGCGGCCCGGCAGCACCAAACGTGCTGCTCGCCGCGATGGCTGCGGCGGTCATTTCAGTGTTGGCGCTACGCGTAACCGGATGCGGCGCCGTGACGTTCACCGCGACAGCGTGCTGCATGATCGTCGCCGCTGTCACTGCACTGGTGGGTATTGTCACCGCCGCGCCACTGCACGTCGTCGCGTTGGCGCCTACCGTGGCATCCTTGGGGCTGCTCGCGCTCTCTGCGCGGCTTTCGGTAGCGTTGGCAGGGTTATCACCACAGCTGTCGACGGACGACGCTCCCGCGCCGAGCCCAGACCCGCTCTCGGCCAAAGCGATCCGCGCCGACGCGTGTCTAACCACTCTGGTCGCCGGATGGTCGGTATCGGCGGCGACCGGCGCCGCGATTGAGGCGTACAGTACTGGCATTCCGCGCGGCGGCGGCGTCGCGTTCGCCGCGGTCACAGCTGCGGTGCTGCTGTTACGGACACGGGCAGAAGTCGACCTGGTGAGGCGTTTGGTACTCACCGTCACTGGAACTGCCACACTTACCGCGAGTTTCGTGGCCGCCGCCGCAGCGGCACCGCAGTTGCCGTGGATCGCCGCGGCCACAGCCACGCTCGCCGCGGCGCCGTTGTGCCTAGGCTTCATCACGCCGGCGGTCACGTTGTCGCCGGTGGCGCGGCGCGGCATCGATCTGCTGGAGTATCTCGCGTTGGCCGCCATCGTGCCGCTGGCCGGTTGGGTATGCGGGTTGTATGGGGCCGTTCGTGGCCTGAGCCTGCCATGACCACACGCGGCGCGCGCATCGCGGCTTTGGTTGCGCTGATCGCCCTTTACGCCGCGCCGCCCGCTCATGCCGTATCGCCGCCACCGATCGACGACAGTCGCTTGCCGGGCTCGGCGACCCCAGCGCCCCCGCAGCCCACGGTGCAGCGCGAGCTATGCAGTGTGCCGACGGCCGAGCCTGCCATGGGCGACGTAGCTAAATCCGCTCAGCTCGCCGGCCTTGACTTACCGCGGGTATGGGAGCTCACGCGTGGCTCGGGCCAGCGGGTGGCGATCATCGACACCGGGGTTTCGCCGCATCAGCGGTTGCCGGACGTGGTCGCCGGCGGTGACTACGTGTCCACCGGCGACGGCACGCAGGATTGCGACGGACACGGCACGATCGTCGCCGGAATCATCGCAGCACGCAGTGATCCCAAGGCTGCAGACCATTTCAGCGGTATCGCACCGGAAGCCACCGTGATCAGCATCCGCCAGTCCAGCACCAAGTTCGGACCCGTCGGCAACGGATCCAGCACAGGCGTCGGTGACGTGGACACCATGGCCAAGGCGGTGCGGACGGCCGCTGATCTGGGTGCCTCGGTGATCAACATTTCGACGGTCGCTTGCATCCCAGCCGAATCCAGCTTCGACGACCGGTCGCTCGGAGCCGCGCTGGCCTACGCGGTCGACGTCAAGAACGCCGTCGTGGTCGCCGCGGCTGGAAATACCGGCGGCGCAGGACGATGCCCGGCTCAGGCACCGCAACCAACCTGGGACACGGTCACGGTCGCGGTCAGCCCGGCGTGGTACGACGATTACGTCCTCACTGTGGGATCGGTGAACGCACAAGGCGCACCGTCGACATTCAGCATCCCGGGTCCGTGGGTGGACGTGGCGGCCCCCGGTGAGGCGGTGACATCGCTCAGCCCTGTCGGTGACGGGATAGTGAATTCAATTGCCGGGCAAGGCGGCCCGGCACCGCTGTCCGGAACCAGTTACGCCGCACCCGTGGTCAGCGGACTGGCGACGTTGATCCGATCGCGTTTCCCGACGCTGACGGCCCGGCAGGTCATGCAGCGCATCGAGGCCACCGCACATCGACCGCCCGGCGGATGGAATCCGGTCGTCGGCAACGGCGTCATCGACGCGTTGGCGGCTGTCAGCACCGACGCGCCACCGACCACCACCACCCGTCGGCCGCCGGAGAATCCGGTGGCAATTCCGGCGCCGGCCCCGCCGCCAAGACCGAGCCGCGCGGCCAGGCACATCGCGTTCACCGGTGCAGCGATCTGTGTGGTGGTGCTTGCCGCGGCGGTGAGCACCGGAACCGCGGCCGCGCGGCTACGGCGATCGCGGACGCCGCCCGCCACCTGCGGCCACGACGACATCGCGTGCGACTGAGGCGTTTTCCCTACTGAGTTCTAGCCCCTCGGGCAACGCGGCCAACATCGGCCACGGTGCTGCGACCGCCGCCGCAAGACCCAGAGCATGGGCCGCCTCGTCGTCATGCACGGCGAACCGCACCCCCGTGTCGGCGACGAGATAGCTGGTCCCGGCCGGCGTCATATCACCGGCGAGACCCGTGGATCGCACATAGGCGCTGCGGCCCGGCGGCAGGTAGACCGCGTCCACCGCCGGCCCTTCTCCGTCGGCCTGCGACAGCGCCACGGGCGCCCGCCCGGTCGGCACGGGAAGTCCGCCGGTCAAGAAGTCGGCATGACCCGGGTCTGCGGGCCCCCACGCCACGCACAGCGTCGTCTCCTGGGCGCCCAACGGTATTGGCGTCCGTTCGGGAAACGTCGCGACCGGCAGCGCATCTACCGTGGGGTTATCGCCGATGACATCAGGCGCCACCGAAACAATGGTGCGTGCGCCGTATGAGTCGTGGAGGCGCACCAACTCTGCAGCGAGGGGACCGATTCGCTGGACGCCGTCGCGCAAGACGACGTAGTACTCGTCGCCGTCGGCGCGGGTGATGCTGAGCACGCTGCCAACTGCAAACCCACGCAGCGTCGCCGGTCCAGGGCCGCCGGCGCCCGGGATTCGCGGCGCGGTGATCGGCGGCACCTCCGGGATCGTATTCAACAACGTCCGTGAGACTATCTGCGGCACAATGCCTTCCAACTGCAGTGCTCGCACGATCGCCCGGTCGGCCATATCGACTACCGCCCGGTGTCCGTTGTAGAGCAGGTAAGTCGGCGTACGGGATTCGGGGGTGGCCAGGATGGTCTGCTCAGGCGCCAGCCGGCGAGATATCGGCCCGGTCGTGGAACCGACGACCACGGTGGTCGATGGGGTCTGACCACCGGTGTCGCATATCGCCCATCCTGATTCGCCGACGCCGAGTGGCTCGCCGAGAAGCTGCGGAGCACCCGGGATACCGAGCAGGGGACCACGTTTGGTGCGGCTCAGATCCGCCTCGCGCACCGGGCGCGGATTGGTGTTCGACGCTGCGATCAGCTGCGCGGAAACCAGGTTCAGCACCGGGTGCCAGGTGTCGCCCATTCGGACATACAGTGCGCCGGACCGCTGACCCATGACGATCGCCGCACCGTCCAGCGCCGGCTGCGGCCGCATCAACGCAAGCACCGCGCACCCCACGATGACGACGGCAGCCAGCACACAGCCGAGCGCAAATGAGGCCGTATGGGCGCGCATCGGTTCGTCGACCGTATCGATGTTCCGCCGCAGCAACGCGCATTCAAGCCGGCGCAGCAGGAATCGATACCCGCTGACGTGCAGCCGGGTTGTCGGTTGCCATGCCATGTCGTCCCCCGCGCCGATTTGGCTTCACGATATGAGGACGCCCACAACGGCGGTCGCATTTTTCCACAGCAGGGACGTCTTGCGGCTCAATTAAGCCGATTTCCCAGCTACCCGGTACCATCTTCCCGTGCACAACCACGAGTCATCTCCGCAGTACCGTCGGCGCTCAGCGGGCCGCTGGGCCGGGTTGGGCGCCGCCGCAGTGGTCGCCTCCGGCGTCGTGCTGGGGGCATCGAGCGCGGTTTCAGCAACCGTCCCAACTGCATCCGCGGTTGATTGCCCCGATGTCGAAGTGATCTTCGCCCGCGGTACCAGCGAGCCGGCTGGCGTCGGGCGCGTCGGTCAGGCCCTCGTCGACTCGCTGCGGCAGCAGACCGGACTGAACATCGACGCCTACGGCGTGAACTATCCCGCCGGCAAACTCCAGCTGGGTGGTGGTGACGGCGCCAACGACACCATCAAGCGGGTCAAGGACGTGGTTCAGGCCTGCCCGAACACCAAGATTGTGCTGGGCGGATACTCGCAGGGCGCGTCGGTGATGGACATCGTGGCCGGCGTTCCCGTGGGTGGCGTGACTTGGGGTAGCTCGCTGCCCCCGCAGTATGTCGACAACATCACGGCCCTTGCCACCTTCGGCAATATCGCCGACCGCTCGGGCAGCCCGGTTTCCAGCCAGAGTCAGCTGTTGGGGGCCAAAGCCATCGACCTGTGTAACCCGGGCGACCCGATCTGCCACGCGGGCCCTGGGAATGAGTGGAGCGACCACACCGACGGTTATGTCCCCACCTACACCACGCAGGCGGCGACGTTCATCGCGGCCAAGCTTTTATCCGCCGGATCGGGCTCGCTTCCCTGGCCCAGCGTGACGCCGGGGCCGGGGTCGCCCCTCGGCCCGGGATCGACCGTCGGTTCGGACGCCGCATCCCGAACTGTCGTTCGGTAACGCGCCGGTCACAGCGCCCGATACATCGGGCATGAGTTTCCGCCCGGTCACGGCGTTGTTCGGTCTGCTGATGTCAGTCGCATTGGCAGTCCCCCCATTCGCGTCGAGTCCGGCAGCCGCGGCGTCGTGCCCGGATGTCGAGGTGGTATTCGCCCGAGGCACCGGCGAGCCAGCCGGCATCGGCAGTGTCGGCAATGCCTTCGTCAGTTCACTGCGCTCGCAGATGCCGGGCAAATCTGTGGGGACGTACGGAGTCAGCTACCCCGCCAGCTACAACTTCCTTGCCGCGACAACCGGTGCCAACGACGCCAGTGGCCACTTGCAGGACATGGCCAACAAGTGCCCGGACACCAAGCTGGTTCTCGGCGGCTATTCCCAGGGTGCCGCGGTAGTCGACATCGTCACCGCCGCGCCGGTGGGGGGTGTTGGCTTCACCCGACCGTTGCCGCCCGATGTGGCGGACCATGTCGCGGCGGTGGCTGTCTTCGGCAACCCGTCGGATCATTTGGGCGGGGTGCTGACGAGCCTGAGTCCGCAATACACGGCCAAGACCATCGACCTGTGCACCGGCGGTGATCCGGTCTGCTCGAATGGCAACACATGGGGCGCCCACACCGGCTACGTGCCGACGATGACCAATCAGGCGGCGCGATTCGTCGCCAGCAGGGTTTAGTCGACCGTCGGTGACCGCAGGTCACGGGTGATCAGAATGCGCGCCTCGAGCTGGTCTTCGGGCGGATAGTCGACCCCGACCAGCGTTAAACCGTGCGCCGGCGCGGCTGCGAAGTCGCTCGACCGGCGCGTCGACGCCAGCAGCTGCCGGCACCAGTCGGCGGTACGCCGGTGCTCGCCAACGGCCAGCAGCGCCCCGACGAGCGACCGCACCATCGACCAGCAGAATGCGTCAGCGCTGACCTGGGCGGTTACTAAATGCCCGTCGCGCGACCAGTCCAGCCGCTGCAGGTCGCGGATGGTGGTGGCACCCTCACGCTGTCGACAGAACGCCGCAAAATCGTGCAACCCGAGCAGATCTCGCGACGCCGCAGTCATCGCCTCCACGTCCAGTTCGCGCGGCCAGACCGTGACATAGCGCGCCTGCTGCGGTTCTGCCCCATACGGGGCTGTGGTCAACCGGTAGATGTAGTGGCGGCGCAGCGCCGAAAAGCGGGCGTCGAAACCCTTTGGGGCTCGTTCGATTCGGCGCACCCGGACATCGACCGGCAGGAACCGGCCGAGACGTCGCACCAGCGGCAGGAATTCGGGCTCGCCGCGCCGCGATGCGCGCGGGTAGGCATACCGCAGCGCCTCTGCAGGGACGTCGACATGGGCCACCTGGCCGGTGGCGTGCACACCGGTATCAGTACGCCCAGCCGCATGCAGCCGCACCGGCGTCCGGAACACCGTCGACAGCGCCTCGTCCAGCACACCGGCAACAGTCCGGTGTGCGGATTGCACCGCCCAGCCAGCGAAATCCGTTCCGTCATATGCGATGTCGAGCCGAAGACGAACGTGCCCGCCACCGTCATCGATGGCGGGCACGTTCATCGCCTTCGTCAGGACTCGTCTGACTCTGCCGTCGGCTCGTCAGCTTTGGCCTCCGCATCGGCCTGCTCGGTCGCCTCGGCTTCTGCGGCCGGGGCCACTGGCGCGCTCTGGGCCGCAGCCGCCTGGACGCTTTCGGCCTCAGCCGCCTCACCGGCCTCCTCGCCGACTACCGCCTCCGGCTCCACCGCGGCTTGTGGTGCCGCCGCAGCCGCCGCCTGCTGCGACTCCGTCTGCTTGCTCTTGGCCTGCGCAGCCGCCACCCGCCGAGCCCTGTTGGCCTCCGCGGTCACCGTCTTCTCCTGCACCAGCTCGATCACCGCCATCGGGGCGTTGTCGCCCTTTCGGGGCTCGACCTTGATGATGCGGGTGTAGCCGCCGTTGCGGTCAGCGAAATGCGGCCCAATCTCGGCGAATAGGGTATGCACCACATCCTTGTCACGGATCTTCTTGAGCACCTCACGCCGATTGTGAAGCGTGCCCTTCTTGGCGTGGGTGATCAGCTTCTCCGCATACGGCCGCAACGCCCGCGCCTTGGGCTCGGTGGTCTTGATCCGGCCGTGCTCGAACAGCGCTGTGGCCAGGTTGGCCAGGATCGCCTTCTGGTGTGACGACGATCCGCCGAGATGGCGGCCCTTCGTGGGCTTGGGCATTGCAGACGCTCCTGTCTTGAATCAGAACCGCATTAGAGCTGTTCGGTTTCGGCGTAGTCCTGATCGTCGTAGCCGCTGTCGTTGGACCACGTGCCGGTGGCAGCGTCGTACCCGGCGACCTCCGACGGGTCGAAGCTGGCCGGGCTGTCCTTCAGCGACAGGCCCAACTGGTGCAGCTTGACCTTGACTTCGTCGATCGACTTCTGGCCGAAGTTGCGGATGTCGAGCAGATCGGATTCGGTGCGCGACACCAGTTCGCCGACGGTGTGCACGCCCTCGCGCTTCAGGCAGTTGTAGGACCGCACTGTCAGATCCAGGTCGTCGATCGGCAGCGCGAACGAGGCGATGTGGTCGGCCTCGGCCGGCGACGGCCCGATCTCGATGCCCTCGGCTTCGACGTTGAGTTCGCGTGCCAGCCCGAACAATTCGACCAGCGTCTTACCCGCCGAGGCCAGCGCATCGCGCGGGGTGATCGAGCTTTTGGTCTCAACGTCGAGGATCAGCTTGTCGAAGTCGGTGCGCTGCTCGACACGGGTGGCGTCCACCTTGTAGGTGACTTTAAGCACCGGCGAGTAGATGGAATCGACAGGGATGCGGCCGATTTCAGCGCCTGACGCCTTATTCTGCACGGCTGGCACATAGCCGCGGCCGCGTTCGACGACGAGTTCGACTTCGAGCTTGCCCTTGTCGTTGAGCGTCGCGATGTGCATGTCGGGGTTGTGCACGGTGACACCGGCCGGCGGCACGATGTCACCGGCGGTGACCTCACCGGGACCCTGCTTGCGCAGGTACATCGTGACCGGCTCGTCCTCCTCGGAGGACACCACCAGACCTTTGAGGTTCAAGATGATGTCGGTGACGTCTTCCTTGACGCCGGGCACGGTGGTGAACTCGTGCAGCACACCGTCGATGCGGATGCTGGTGACCGCTGCGCCGGGAATCGACGACAGCAGCGTGCGCCGCAGCGAGTTACCAAGCGTGTAGCCGAATCCCGGCTCCAACGGCTCGATGACGAACTGCGAACGGGTATCGGTGATGACCTCTTCGGACAGGGTTGGTCGCTGTGAGATCAGCATGGTGTTTTTCTATCTCCTTCTCGGCACCCGCTATTTGATGCCGTTAACTCCGCACCGGCGGTGCGGAAGCATTACTTCGAGTAGTACTCGACGATGAGCTGCTCGGACAGCGGCACGTCGATCTGCGCCCGCTCGGGCAACTGGTGGATCAAGATCCGTTGACGTTCCCCCACCACTTGCAGCCAGCTCGGGATCGGCCGATCACCGGCGGTCTCGCGTGCGATCTGAAACGGCACGGTGTTCAGCGACTTGTCCCGCACGTCGATGATGTCGTACTGCGAGACCCGGTAGCTGGGGATGTTGACCTTGACGCCGTTGACCAAGAAGTGGCCGTGGCTGACAAGTTGGCGGGCGTGCCGGCGGGTCCGGGCCAGCCCGGCGCGGTAGACCACGTTGTCGAGCCGGCTTTCCAGAATCTGCAGCAGCTCCTCACCGGTCTTGCCGGGACGGCGCACCGCCTCTTCGTAATAGCGGCGGAACTGCTTTTCCATCACGCCGTAGGTGAAGCGGGCCTTCTGCTTCTCCTGCAGCTGCAGCAGGTATTCGCTCTCCTTGATCCGCGCGCGACCGTGCTGGCCGGGCGGATAAGGACGCTTCTCGAACGCCTGGCTGCCTCCGACGAGATCGGTGCGCAGCCGACGTGATTTGCGGGTAACGGGTCCGGTGTAACGAGCCATCGGTTCTTGTTCTCCTAGACGCGACGCCGCTTGGGCGGACGGCAACCGTTGTGCGGCTGGGGAGTGACGTCGGCGATCGCGCCGACCTCCAGACCCGCGGCTTGCAGCGACCGGATCGCGGTCTCCCGGCCCGAGCCCGGACCTTTGACGAACACATCGACCTTGCGCACGCCGTGCTCCTGGGCCTTGCGGGCGGCGTTCTCGGCAGCCAGCTGGGCAGCGAACGGTGTCGACTTACGCGACCCCTTGAACCCGACGTGGCCCGACGACGCCCATGCGATCACGTTGCCCTGCGGATCGGTGATCGTCACGATCGTGTTGTTGAACGTGCTTTTGATGTGGGCCGCCCCGTGCGGGACGTTCTTCTTCTCCCGCCGGCGGGTCTTTTGCCCCTTCTTGGGCCCGGCGGTGGTCTTCTTGGGTGGCATGGCTTACCTGGCCTTCTTCTTGCCGGCGATGGTGCGCTTGGGGCCCTTGCGGGTCCGGGCGTTGGTCTTGGTCCGCTGGCCGCGCACGGGCAGACCACGACGGTGGCGCAGGCCCTGGTAGCAGCCGATCTCGATCTTGCGGCGAATGTCGGCCTGCACCTCGCGGCGCAGGTCACCCTCGACCTTCAGGTTGGCTTCGATGTAGTCGCGCAGCTTGGTGACCTGGTCATCGGTGAGGTCCTTGGTGCGCAAGTCCCGGTCGATACCGGTCGCGGACAGGATCTCGTTGGAACGGGTGCGGCCGATGCCGTAGATGTAGGTCAGGGCGACCTCCATGCGCTTATCGCGCGGCAGGTCGACGCCGACAAGTCGGGCCATGTGTGGCATTCCTCTTTCTTTGCGGAGGTCTGGTCCCAGTCCGTCCCGGGAGCTTCCGGGGCCCGGCCTCCGTCCGGGCGAGATGAGCGGCCCACCCGCTCACAGGTACTGGGAGGTCTGCATTCAGTTGTCGCTGGCTCTCAGGCCTAATTTTCCGGCTCCTCCTCAGGCCGCTCTGCGGCCTGCGTCGGTCGCCGGAGGCGGGAGCCGTTATCCCTGGCGCTGCTTGTGGCGCGGATCGGAGCAGATCACCATGACCCGCCCGTGCCGACGGATCACCCTGCACTTGTCGCATATCGGCTTGACGCTCGGGTTCACCTTCACGGCTGTTTCGATCCTGTCCTGTCGTTTTCCGTCGTTGACGTGGTGTTAGGGCGCTCTAGTTACTTGTACCGGTACACGATGCGGCCCCGGGACAGGTCGTAGGGCGAGAGCTCTACCACCACCCGGTCCTCGGGCAGGATGCGGATGTAGTGCTGCCGCATCTTGCCGCTGATGTGGGCGAGCACCTTGTGGCCGTTTTCCAGCTCAATGCGAAACATCGCATTGGGCAACGGCTCGACCACGCGGCCCTCGACCTCGATGGCACCGTCTTTCTTCGCCATAAGCTTCCGGCGATCCTCCTAATCAGTACGCCCGTCTCGATGCAGCACGGGCACCGACTGCAAAACGTGAGCAGGGGTCAGGAAGTTCCGTGAAATTCCAGCGCTGGACACGCAAGAGCCGGCACGGATGGCCGCACCAGCGTCCAAGGATACTCGCATCGGTGCGCTGGACCAAAATGAACGTCTTACCGTCTGTACCGCCTGCGACCAGGGCGGAATACCGCCCGTCTGCCGACAGGTTGGTCAAACCATGACCAATTCCGCTGCCAATAAGCCCAACCTCGGCCGCTTCGGATCGTTCGGCCGCGGTGTCACGCCGGAGCAAGCCAAGGAAATCGAGTCACTCGGCTATGGGGCCGTGTGGGTGGGCGGCTCGCCGCCCGCGGAGCTGGAGTGGGTGGAACCCATCCTCGAGAAGACGTCGACGTTGCAGGTAGCCACCGGCATCGTCAACATCTGGACAGCACCCGCCGACGCGGTCGCAAAGTCGTTCCATCGCATCGACAACGCCTACCCGGGCCGCTTCCTGCTGGGCATTGGCGTCGGTCATCCCGAGGCACACACCGAATACCGCAAGCCCTACGACGCGCTAACCGAGTATTTGGACCGGCTCGACCAGCATGGCGTGCCGGCCAACCGCCGGGTGCTGGCGGCGCTGGGCCCTCGAGTGCTGAAGCTATCCGCGGAGCGCAGCGCAGGAGCACACCCCTACTTGACGACCCCTGAGCACACCGCACAAGCGCGTGAGCTGATCGGCTCGTCGGCGTTCCTGGCGCCCGAGCACAAGGTGGTGCTGACCACCGACGCCGATCACGCCCGCGAGGTGGGGCGCAAGGCTCTCGACATCTACTTCAACCTGGCGAATTACCGCAACAACTGGAAGCGGCTGGGGTTCGGCGACGACGAGATCACCCGCCCAGGCAGCGACCGCCTGGTCGACGCCCTGGTCGCCTACGGCACGACCGACGCGATCGCCGCACGGCTCAAGCAACACCTCGACGCCGGTGCCGACCATGTGGCCGTCCAGGTCCTAACGCGCGGTGACAAGTTGGTCGAGGCGCTTGCCGAACTGGCCGGACCGCTGGGGTTGACGCCGAAGGGCTGACGGCCTGGTTAGGGTTTGACCATGCGGTTGCTGGTCACCGGAGGCGCCGGTTTCATCGGCGCGAACTTCGTGCACAGCACGGTGCGCGAGCATCCCGACGA
>NZ_DASRBZ010000068.1:0-4888 GCF_035653355.1 Mycobacterium sp.
TGCGTGTCGACTACAAACGGATCGACGGCAAGTGGCTGATCAACTACATCACGCCAATCTAGCCGGCTCTCAGTAGCACATCGCAATGTTGTTGCAGTACAACGGATAACGCTCGACGGGTGGGTCCAGCGGCGCGACGAACTGTAGACTGAACGGCGTCTTGGTCATCGCCGGCTGCAGGCCACAGACGTCACCGTGCAGCGACGTATGCGTGCCGGTCATCGTTTCGTCGTCGAACGCGTAGGTCTCGGTGGACTGTGCCGTGCTGCCGTCGGGACAGAGGACTCCGGCATCCTGCTTGACCTGGAAGGTCCACAGCCCATTCACCAACCGGGCTCTGCCGCTGTAGTTCTGCAGCTTCTCCGCGGGTTGGATGTTGCTTTCTGTGGAGCTCACCACGTTCACTATGCAGAAATCCGCCTGAATGATCGGGTTGGCATAGTCCTGGTAGAAGCGGCTTCCGTTTACCTGGTCGCACAGTGCGGAGAGCTTCCATGTGGCTGGCGGCACCCCGGCTTGGCTAAAGGTGTAGTTGCCGTCCGCTGGTGGAGCCAGTGCTCTTGCCGGACTCGCCGTCAGCCCTAGTGCTATTTCGAAGGCTGTGAATACGGCGGCAGCGGTCAACCCGCGAGCGACGGTCACCTGATGCCCTCCCTTTCGCGCCAGCATCAACACTGCACCCGAGTATCACAGCGTTTCGGCGCCGGCACCATGGGTTTGCGCGGTTGCCTTGACCGGCTAGGCCGGTGGGTGAGCCTCGGCCAGCGCGTCGAGAAACGATCGCGCCCAGCGGTCGACGTCATGGGTGAGCACCTGGCGCCGCAGCGCGCGCATCCGTCGGCGCCCTTCCTCGATGGGCTGGTTGAGCGCCGCCTCGATCGCATCCTTGACGCGCTCGGTATCGTGCGGGTTGACCAGGTAAGCCTGGTGCAGTTCGGCTGCGGCGCCGGTGAATTCGCTCAACACCAGCGCGCCGCCCAAATCGCTGCGGCATGCGACATATTCCTTGGCCACCAAGTTCATCCCGTCGCGCAGCGGGGTGACCAGCATGACGTCGGCGGCGACGAAGAACGCAACCAGCTCGTCGCGGGGGACGGGACGGTGGATGTAGTGCACCACCGGATGGCCGACTTCGCCGTATTCGCCGTTGATGTGGCCGACTTGGCGTTCGATGTCGCTGCGCAGAATTTGGTAGCTCTCCACCCGCTCGCGGCTCGGGGTGGCCAGCTGGACCAGCACGGTGTCGTCGCGCTTGGCGCGCCCTTCGGCGAGCAGCTCGTTGAATGCCTTTAGCCGAACGTCGATGCCCTTGGTGTAGTCGAGCCGGTCGACGCCGAGCAGGATCTTGCGGGGGTTGCCGAGTTCCGCCCGGATTTCGCGGGCCCGCCGCCGGACGCTGCGGTCGCGGGCCTTCTGGTCGAGTTCAGCTGAGTCGATGGAGATAGGGAAGGCGCCTACCCGGACGGTGCGCGACCCTAACTCAACGTCACCGAAGCGCGAGCGGACACCCACCGCGCCGCGGGAGGTATTGGCGCCGACGAGTCGGCGCGACAAGAACAAGAAGTTCTGAGCGCCGCCGGGTAGATGGAATCCCACCAGGTCGGCGCCGAGCAGCCCTTCGATGATCTCGGTGCGCCACGGCAGCTGCATGAACAGCTCGACCGGCGGAAACGGGATGTGCAGGAAAAAGCCGATGGTCAGATCGGGCCGCATTTCCCGCAGCATCTTCGGCACCAGTTGCAGCTGGTAGTCCTGCACCCACACGGTTGCGCCGCGACCCGCGGCGCGTGAGGTCGCTTCGGCGAAGCGGTGGTTGACCTCGGCGTAACGATCCCACCATTCGCGGTGGTAGATCGGTTTGACGATGACGTCGTGGTACAGCGGCCACAGGGTGGCGTTGGAGAATCCCTCGTAGTACTGGGCGACGTCGTCGGCGCTGAGCCCGACGGGATGCAGTCGTAGATCCTCGGCCACGATGGGTTCTTCGTCGGCGTCGACGATGCCCGGCCAACCGATCCAGGCTCCGCGGCGACGGCGCAGCAGCGGCTCTAACGCCGTGACCAGGCCACCCGGGCTGCGCTTCCAGGTGGTGCTCCCGTCGGGGAGCCGTTCCATGTCGATCGGCAGCCGGTTGGCGACCACCACGAAATCGGAGTCCCCGGGGCCCGAATCCTTGGGGCCCTGGCGTTCCCCGGGAGTCACTTACGTCTCGTTTTTCGTTGGTCCAATGCCGAGCATGGATAGGAACATCCGGCACTCATCGGCGTCGTTCGCGTATGCCGCGACTACGCGCCTGGCCTGGCTTGCCGTGCTGTCGGTTAACGGTTCCACGTCGCCGATTTCGCCGGGGTCAGACTTGGAAGGCATGACATCACTGTAGGCGAAGTGCGCTTTGGGCCGCAGGTGCGCGCCGCAACCCGCCGACGAGCACGTTACGTGCTAGCCGTAATCTGTAAGCGTCTAACCAACGCAGGTGAGGTGGCGAATGGCAGTCCACGACGATGTGGGCACCGGCGCGGTCGACGGTGCGTCCGCTGAGCTGGTGACCTACGAAACGCTCGATGAGGGCCGCATCGCCCGTGTGTGGCTCAACCGGCCCGAGGCGCACAACGCGCAGAACCGCACCTTGCTGGTCCAGCTCGACGAGGCATTCTTACGCGCCGAGGCCGACGACGACGTCCGGGTGGTGATCCTGGCGGCGCGCGGCAGGAACTTCTCTGCCGGCCACGACCTGGGCTCTGAGGCCGCGTTGGCTGAACGCAAGCCCGGGCCGGCCCAGCATCCGACGTTTCGTGGCTATGGCGCCACCCGCGATCCGATCGCCGAGAAGACTCTTCTGCAGGAATGGCACTTCTATTTCCAGAACACGTGCCGCTGGCGCGATCTGCGCAAGATCACCATCGCCCAGGTTCAGGGCAATGCGATCTCCGCGGGTCTGATGCTGATCTGGGCGTGCGATCTCATCGTCGCCGCCGACAACGCGAAGTTTTCCGACGTCGTCGGGGTGCGCATGGGCATGCCGGGCGTCGAATATTACGCTCACCCTTGGGAGTTCGGCCCGCGAAAAGCGAAAGAACTGCTGTTGACCGGTGATTCGTTGGACGCCGACGAGGCGTACCGGTTGGGCATGGTGTCCAAGGTCTTCCCGCTCGACCAGTTAGAAGAGAAGACGCTGGAATTCGCGCGGCGCATTGCCGAGCGGCCCACGATGGCGGCGCTGCTGATCAAAGACTCGGTGAACGCGGCATCGGACGCGATGGGATTCACCGAGGCGCTGCGGCACGCCTTCCATGTGCACGAGCTCGGACATGCGCACTGGGCGGCGCGCAACGAGAACCGGTACCCCGTTGGGCTGCCACCAGATGTGGAGGACTGGCGCAACGCGAAGCCGTCGAAGATCGCCCGCCGCGACGAGCCCTAGAGGGTGCTTACATCTGTGTCGTTGTGCTCGGGAGAGACCGGATATGCGTTTTGCCCGCCTTCGAGCGTTCGAGGTGGCCCCGTCCGCCGGCGGTGACGCAAATCGCTTCAAGGCGGGCAATTAGTCGCTTTGTGGCGGGGAGCGTTACTGGCGGGGACGGGCACATGTTTCGATAGCTAGAACCTGTTTCAGTTTTCGGCGTGAGGAGTCGGCGTGCAGCTTTCGTTCGAAGACCGGACATACCTGGTCACCGGCGGCGGCAGCGGGATCGGCAAGGCGGTGGCTGCCGGGCTGGTCGCCTCCGGAGCGTCGGTGATGATCATCGGACGCGATGCCTACAAGTTGCAGTCGGCCGCGAAGGAAATCGAGAAGGCCGGTGCCGGCTCCATCCGGTATGAACCGGCCGACGTCACGGACGAGACTGAGATCGCACAGGTAGTCGGTGCGGCGACCACGTGGCACGGTCGGCTGCACGGTGTGGTGCATTGCGCGGGCGGGTCGGAGACCATCGGGCCAATCACCCAGATCGACTCGGAGGCCTGGCGACGCACCGTCGACCTAAATGTCAACGGCACCATGTACGTCCTCAAACACGCGGCACGCGAGTTGGTTCGCGGGGGCGGGGGTTCGTTCGTCGGGATTTCCTCGATCGCGGCCAGCAACACCCACCGGTGGTTCGGCGCCTATGGAGTGACCAAATCCGCGGTCGACCACCTGATGATGTTGGCCGCCGACGAGCTGGGTCCGTCGTGGGTGCGCGTCAACGGCATCCGGCCCGGCCTGATCCGCACCGACCTGGTCTCGGCGATCACCGAGTCGCCGGAATTGAGCGAGGACTACCGGGTCTGCACCCCGCTGCCGCGGGTCGGCGAGGTCGAAGACGTCGCGAACCTCGCCATGTTCCTGCTCAGCGATGCCGCCAGCTGGATCACCGGGCAGGTCATCAACGTCGACGGCGGGCATGCGCTGCGACGCGGCCCGGACTTCAGCGCAATGCTGGAGCCGGTGTTCGGGGCCGACGGGCTACGCGGAGTGGTCTGAGCCGCTACCGGCGTCCCGGCCCGCGAGCGTGGCGATCGCTGACCAGTCGAGGTCGCCGTGGCCGTTGGCCACCAGGCTAAGGAAGCGGTCGCGCAGCAGGCTGGCCAGCGGCAGCGGAACTTGCAGATCCTCGGCGGCGGCCAGTACCAGCCGGACGTCTTTGAACCCGAGCGTGGCAGCGAACCCGGCCGGTTGGAATTGCTGGCGCGCGATCAGCCCGCCGTAGGTTTGGTAGGCCGGCGCGCTGAACAGCGTCGAGGTGAGGATGTCGACGTACTGCAGCGGGTCCACGCCGCCCTTGCCTATCAGTGCGATCGCCTCGCCGAGCGACTCGATGACCGACGCGATCAGAAAGTTGCCGGACAGCTTGACCAGGTTGGCGGTGTGCGGCTGCTCGGAGACCACGAAGGTGCGCTGCCCGATCGC
>NZ_DASRBZ010000069.1:0-2923 GCF_035653355.1 Mycobacterium sp.
GTGGTGATAGCGCTCGGCTCGTCGACCGATTCGACCACGTCCCAGCCCGGCACCTCGTCCAGGATGGCTCGAGTGGCTCGGCCGACCTCGGCGAGGCGGTCTCGCACCTGCCGCGGACCCGACGCCAGATGCTCACCCATCGCCACCGAAAACCCCACTCGGGCAGCGATATTCGCCTCGCCGAGTTGTAGCCGTTGGGCCACCGTCAGCGACGACACCCAGTCTGGTGGCGGCAGCCGCGGTTGCAGTCGCTGCATCAGGGTCGGACGAATGGCCAGCACGCCGACGCCGCGCGGGCCCGCGATCCATTTGCGTGACGACGCATACATCGCGTCGGCGCCGACGGCGCAGTCGACGTGTCCCAGCGCTTGGGCGGCATCCACCACCAGCGGCAGCCCGAGTTCACCGCACAGCTGCTTCATTGCCGCCTGCGGCTGGACGACGCCGCGATGGCTGCCCACCGCGGTCAGGTGCACGAAGTCGGGCGGGTCCGCGGCCAGGCCCGCAGCGGCTTCGTCGACGGCTACCCGGCCGGCACCGTCGACGGGCAGCAGGCGCCGGGCGAATCCGTGCACGGCCACGAGCGCGAGATTGGGGCCGTACTCGCCGGGCAGGCAGGCCACCGTGCGCCCGCCCGGCGGCCAGCTGCCCAGCAGCAGATCCAACGCGTGCAACGACCCGGTGGTGAACACCACCTCGGCGTCGCGCATGCCGGCGAGCCCGGCTACCGCGGCACGTCCGGCGTCCAACACCGGTGCGGCTGCCTCGGCCGCGACGTATCCGCCGACTTCGGCCTCGTGGCGAGCGTGCTGGGCAGCGGCATCGAGCGCCGCGAAGCTCTGCCGCGAACATGCCGCACTGTCAACATGCCGGCCGGCGACCGGCGGCCGCGCCGCTCGCCACCGGTCAGCCAGCGCAGCGCTCACTTCACCGCCAGCGACAACGCGAAGTCACCGGCGTCATCGGTCCACCACCGGGTCCGTCGCAGGCCGGCCGCGGCCAACTCGGCGGCTACCGCGTCGATCCGAAACTTGCACGACACCTCGGTGAGCATCTCCTCGCCGGCGGCGAATTCGACGGTCAAATCCAATGCCCGGATCCGCACCCGCTGTGGCCCCTCGGCGCGCAACCACATCTCGATGCGCTCCGCTTCGGCGTTCCAGCGGGCGACGTGCGCGTAGGCCTCGATGTCGAAATCGGCGTCGAGTTCGCGGTTGATCACGGCGAGCACATTGCGGTTGAACCGTGCTGTCACTCCGGCCGCGTCGTCGTAGGCGCGGATCAGCCGGTCGGTCTCCTTGACCAGGTCAGTGCCTAACAGCAGGCTGTCGCCGGGTTGCAGCACATCCGCCAGCGACGCCAGGAACCGCGCTCGCGGGCCGGGGGTGAGGTTGCCGATCGTCGACCCCAAAAAAACGAACAGCCGCCGTCCGCCGTCGGGAATTTCGGCCAAGTGCTCCTCGAAATCACCACACACAGCAGCGATTTCGATGCCGGGGTAGTCGCGCTGGATGGCGGTGGCGGCTGCCTGCAGGATGCTGGCGTCGACGTCGAACGGGACGAACCTGCGCAGCGAACCATGTTCGCGCAGCGCGGCTAGCAGCATGCGGGTCTTCTCCGATGTCCCGCTGCCCAGTTCGACCAGCGTGTCGGCGCCGGTCAGCGATGCGACCTCCGCCGAACGGGCGGAAAGAATCTCGGCCTCCGCCCGGGTCGGGTAATACTCCGGCAACCGGGTAATCTGGTCGAACAGGTCGCTGCCGACCGAATCGTAAAACCACTTGGGCGGCAGTTCCTTTGGCGAACGGCGCAGACCGTCGAGCACATCTTGTCGCAGCGCGTGATACGCCGAGTCCGCGGCCAGGTGGTTCGACAGTGACAGCGTCATCAAGGTCCTTTCAGTGCGGTCATCGTGACCCCGTCCCGGGTGACGTCGACGAGGTGGCGGTCGGGCACGTCTTCCCAGTTCGGGTCGTCGTCATACGGCTCGCTGGCCAGCACCACGCCGTCGTCGCGACGCAGCACCGACAGGGTGTCTCCCCACGTGGTGGCCAGCAACCGAGAACCGTTGGCCGCCAAGATGTTCAACCGGGAATTCGGGTCGGCGGCGCCCAGTTGCAGGATCACGTCCTCCAGGGCGTCGAGGCCGCGGGAGAAGATTAGCGCCGCCAAAAGCGTGCTGTCGCAAACCGGTTCGGCCGACGAACTCGTCGGCAGAACAGCGCGGTCGATGACACCGTTGTGCGCCAGCAGCCAACGGCCGTCGGTGAACGGCGCAGTCGCGCTGAGTTCGATCGGCATGCCGATGGTCGCCGAACGCACCGATGCCACCACGCAGTGGCTGCGCAGCGCGGGCGCCACCGAATCGAACGACACGTCGCCCCACAGCGGCGTCGTGCTACGCCAGCGTCGCGGGGTGGCGCCGTCGAAAAAGCCCACACCCCACCCGTCGGCGTTCATCATGCCCTGCTTCTGGCGGCGCGGCGCGTAGGACTGCACCCGCAGGCTATGCGACGGATCCAGCACCAGCGAGGAGATCGCCACCTCGCGACCCAGCCAACCGAGATGACGGCACATCAGTCGTCGGCGTCCCAGGCCAGCCGGACACCGGCGAAGATCTGGCGACGGTAGGGGTGGTCCCAGTTGCGGAAGCTGGGCCGCAGGATTCCCGGCTCCACCGCCCAGGATCCGCCGCGCAGCACCCGATAGTCGCCGCCGAAGAACGGCTGCGAGTAGCGCTGGTAGATCATCGGCACGAATCCCGGCCAGGGCTGCAGCGGCGAGCTCGTCCACTCCCAGACGTCGCCCAGCATCTGTTCGGCGCCGTAGGCTGACGCACCGGCCGGGTATGCGCCGACCGGCGCCGGGCGCAGTGCCTCGCCGCCAAGGTTGGCGCGCTCGGCAGAGGGCTCCTCGGATCCCC
>NZ_DASRBZ010000070.1:0-8924 GCF_035653355.1 Mycobacterium sp.
CCAGCCGCGCAGCACCCGGGTATCGCGCCGGCTGCCCGCCCCGGCGGACCGCACGTCGGGAAAGCGGTCGAAAAACGTCTTCAGCCCCACCTCGCCCTCGGCACGGGCCAGCGCGGCCCCCAGGCAGAAGTGCCGGCCACCGGAGAACGCCAGATGCCGGTTGGCGTTGGGCCGTTCGATGTCGAACCGATGCGGGTCGGTGAACACCTCCGGATCGCGGTTGGCCGCGGCCAGGTAAACCACCACCATCTTGCCGCGCTCGATCGCCCTACCGCCCAATTCGGTGTCGGTGCGGGCCACCCGCGCGGTGAGCTGAACCGGCGAGTCCAGTCGCAGGATCTCCTCGACCGCATTGGGCCACAGCTGCGGGCGCTCACGCAGCGTGCGCAGGTGCTCGGGGGTGTCCAGCAGCATCCGAATCCCGTTACCCAGCAAGTTAACCGTGGTCTCGAACCCGGCAGCCAGCACGAGACCCGCGAGGCCTTGCAGCTCCGTTTCGGTCAAATGCGTTTCAGCGCTTCCGCTTTCGGCCAGCTGTATGAGTTGGCTCATCAGGTCGTCGCCCGGCGCCCGCCGCAACTGGCGAAGATGGTCGGCCAGCCAGAAGTTGAATCCCGCGATGCCACGCTGCACCTGTTGGTACTGGCGCCACGGCAGTCCGATGTCCAAGCTGGGCGCGGCCAGTTCACCGAATTCCAAAATGCGCCCCCGGTCGCTGTCCGGCACGCCGAGGATGTCGCTGATAATCGCGACCGGAAGCTGCGAGCAATACCGCTCGACGATGTCGACGACGCCCCGCTCGTCGGCGAGCTCGTCGAGCAGAGCGGTCGCTGTCTGCTCGACTCGATCGCGCAACGCCGCGACCGCCCTGGGCGTGAACACCGACGACACCGTCTTGCGATAGCGGGTATGTTCGGGCGGCTCCACCGATAGCAGGGAGGGCGGCCGCAGCGGATGCAGCATGTCGTCGCGGACGCGGGCCTCGAGCCACCGCAGCGGGGCAGGCAAATTGGACCCCATCGAGAGGACGCGGAAGTCCTCCGACCGCAGCACTTCCTGCGCGACGTCGTGGTCTAGGGCGAGGTAACTGATGCGGCCGCGGACCAAGGGGCCGTGCCGCCGAAGTCCTTCATAGAAGGGCACCGGGTCAGCCTTGACGGCCGGATCTGCGATCAAGCGGCCCTGCGGATCGCCGCGCCCCGCGCCCAGCCATGCGACGCTGCGGATAAAGCCATGCAGCGCCAGCCAATGCAATCTCTGCCTCAACGCGTCTCCGTGGCTTGGGAATTACGGAGTGGTACGCGGCCAAGCCTATCGGCTCAGCCGCGATTGAATCAGCAGTCGGCTGTGATCTTGAAGTCTGTGGTGGTGACTTTGTTGGGATGGGCGCTGTTGATGCCGTAGGCGCTGCCTGTGATGGTCAAGGTGTTGTGGGCCAGGTGAGCAGCGGCATCGCCCACTCCGCCTTGCCAGAAGCTGCCGGTGAACCCGTCGAAATCCGAGATCTTCACCCATTTGGGGATGGCCCGGTTGCCCCGCAACAACACGACCGCCTCGATATCGCCTGGGCGGCCGGCGATGTCGACGGTCCAAAACGATTGCAGTTGACTGCACCGCGGGGCGCGGGTGGTGTGCGTGTTGCCGCCGACCGTCACCCGCGCGGCCTTGTGGGACACGATCTGCGACTGAGAGCATCCGCAGACAGAAGCGGCGACGACCAACGCGGACACCGCGATTGCGCGATGCTGCACTAACCAACCTCCATGTCTTCGCATCTCTCGACGAGTCTCGCTTACTGCTGGTTGCGGCCCAGCGCGGGCAGCGATTTGACGATGCGGCCGCGGACGAACTCGGGGCTCAGGCCTTTGAGCCGATCGATCCACTGAATGCTCTTCGGCACATACCAGTGCAACCGGCTCGGGTGGTGGTAGGCCTGCCACGCTGCCTGTGCGACGCTTCTGGCCGGCATCAAGCGGAACATGCCTTTCTTGGGCGCGGTGGCCCGAATCTCCTCCGCGGAGCGGGTGCGGGCGCCCGCCTCGGAATGCGACGGCGTCGACGTCAGGATCGCGGTATCGATCAGACCGGGCAGCACGTCGGCGACCCGCACGCCGTGGCGCTGCCATTCCACGCTCAGCGCTTCGGTCAGGCCTTTGACGGCGTGCTTGGTCGCCGAGTACACCGCAAGCTGCGGCATGCCGTAGGTGGCTGACGACGACGACGTCGAGAACAGCAGGCTGCCCGTCGACTTCTTGAGATAGGGCAGTGCGGCGTAGGCGCCGGTCAGCACCGCCTTGAAGTTCACATCGACGACGCGCATGGCGGCCTCGTAGGGCACATCCTCGAACCAGCCGGATTCGCCGATCCCGGCGTTGTTCCACATCATGTCCAGGCCATCATTGGGATTGCCCGCGCAGAAGTCAGCCACCGCAGCGTCAAAAGCCGCCTTGTCAGTGACGTCCACCGGGCGGGTCCACAGCCGCTCGGCGCCCAGCTGCTGACCCAGGAAAGTAAGGCCGTCGGGATTGCGGTCGACCGCACCGACTCGCCAGCCGTTGGCGTGAAACAACTTCACGCCTTCGCGGCCCATGCCGCTGCCGGCCCCGGTGATGAAGACCGATCTCACGCCTCGACGACGTCCTTGATGCGGTGCAGGGTTTTGGTCATGTCGCGGAGGTTGCGGCGCTGACGCAGCCATCCACCGAACACCCAGTAGTACAGGCCGGTCAGCGGCGAAGAACTGAGCCGAAATGATTCGGTGACGTCAGTGCCGCCGTCGCGGGGTGTCAACTCGTAGTGCCAGTGGTTCACCGGTCGGTCGCCCACCAGCACGTCGAACCCGAACTCGCGGCCCGGTTCACAGGCGGTTACCCGGCACGTCGTCCAGTACACCGGCCCGATCTCGTTGCGCCGGACGTGGCCGCGGAATCGTGCCCCGACCGCGGGGCCGGTCGCGCCGTCGATCCATTCCGCTTCGAAGGTCTCCGGCGAAAACCGCCCTTGGTTGCGCACATCCGCGATCAGGTTCCAGATCTTGTCCGCGGGTGCTGCTATATGAAGGGTCACCGAGCCTTGCATGGGCTGATCCAAGCATGTTCGGCCATGGCCAGCGGTGGGAAACGGGGATTTTCACGAGTGCGGCACGAACATCGAAACAATGCGATTGGTCGTAGCGAGCAAATGATGCGCCGGCGAGGGCAAAACCGCGGACGGTACGCCGCTGCTGTTGGCGCATTTCGGCCATGCGCCTGGCCCCTGGGTGGCCAGGATTCTGTTTGCGACGCGGATCTGGTCCTGACGGCTGGCGCCTGCCGGTGAGCCGATGCCACCATTGGCGTTCCATGTCGCTTGGCTGATCTGCAGGCCACCGTATTGACCGTTGCCCGTGTCGGCCGCCCAATTGCCGCCGGACTCGCATTGCGCGACCGCATCCCAGTTCATACTGTCGGCGTTTGCGACACCGGTCGAGAGTGCCATTGCCGCGGCAACCAATAGTCCGGTGCCCGCGGCTTTGACCAATGGCCTGCGCAGATTGTTCATGTCGAACGTTTCGCAACTTGTGGCCAAAGCGTTACCGATATGGAAATCGCGTTAGCGGCGGGCTCGACCTCGGTGACCGGCGTCGAGGGGCCTCAGCTGCTGCAATTGCGCCAGCGAAGGAGATATCGGTAGTACATGGCTCGGCGGATCGACACACCGGGAAGCACCTGGCGGGCAGCCGCCGAAATTTCGCTCAAACTTTCCTGCGGCTGTGCGACCGGTAAACCGATGTCTCGAGTTTCGCGGTGCCATCGCGACCCCGCAAAGGCGAACGGCGTCGCGAGAGCCGACACCATCCAATCCGTCAGTGATTTGTTCGCAGCCAATCCGACAATCAGCAACTCGCCCCCGGGTAGCAGAAGCGAGCGCGCCTTTTGTAGCGCCGCCGGAAAATCCATGTGGTGAATGCTGGCGACAAAGGTGATAATGCCGAAACGCGCGGGGCCTGGATCAAAGTGCTCGAAACTGGTGTGCTCGACCGCCACGTTGGCAAACTGTGCGACGCGATGGCGGGCGCGAGAAAGCGCCGGCTGGTCGACATCGATGCCGGTCACCGTGCGCGCCACAGGAGCCAGGCGTTGCAGCAGCAGACCGTCTCCGCAGCCGACGTCCAAGCAGTGGTGGCGGCCGCTAGCGGCTCTTCTCAGAATCCACGTGTGATAAGCGGTGTTGTGGTTCCAGTATTCGGTCATCCGCGACTATCCCGGCAGCACCGGCCGTTCACCTAGTCGCCGTCACCTTCGTCCGGGATGTCGTGCCGGACCACTCGGACCTTGCCGCGCGCCAGGCAGGCGGCGTAGCCGTGCCGCTTGCCGTACAACTCCCAAGCCGTGCGACGCGGGTCCGGAGAAACGTTGATCTGGTGACCATCCGAGAACTCCAGGTGCAAGTCGCCGGTGTCATACCAGACCACGCCGGTGCAGATAGCCCCGGAAAAGTCGAACAGCGGGCGCTCTTCGACCGTGGTGTCGTGCGGATTGATGGTGACCACCTCGACGGGCGCGTTGCCGGTAGCCGGCAGCGTCAAGCGCAGCGGCACCGAGATGACGAGTTCGTTGTAATCCTCGAAGTTCAACACGAGTCCGTCGCGAAACATGATCCGCTGCAGCGCACAGCCTTGGAGCCAATGCTCGATCATTTTCTGTTCCGCCATGTATTCACTCTGAACGCGATAAGGCAGGTGCACAAGAGCGAGGTTCCGGCTCGCCTGGCAATTGCGTACTGCTTTTGCCGGCGCGTTGTCTGTGCCGGAATTTCCTGGCGCTGTTGTCATCGGTGCCGCCCTGGCCGAAGCAACCGTGGCGGCGCTTGCAACCCTTGTATAGCGGGTCGATACGCGCTAGCGTTTCGACGTCGTCTCCCACGATCAAGACGGGGTGATCATCATCGACACGCAGACCACCGAGGCCACCCCCAGCAACAGCCGCTTCAAGGCTGGGTCGGCGCCAGACGACGGTGAGGCGCCAGTCATCGTCAGCTTGGCCGAAGCGGCGATGCAAATGTTTACTGCAGCGATTGATGCCCTGCCGGATACCAACGATCCGGAATTCTCCGATCGCGCGAAAGTGATCCTTTCCGGGCTGCGAAAGCTTCAGGCCGCATTGACCACGGCAGCTTCGCGAAGCCGGGCCACGCCGTCGGTAATCGTGGCGCTAAGCGGAGTTCGAACCCGCTACGACGATCTAATGGCCAAGGCCGCTTCGTCACCGGGCGCCACTTTGGGACAACAGCTCTATGTCACTCGTCGGCGCGCCAAACTCTCCGCGCAGGAGACGGCCAACGGTGCCGGGCTGCGGGCAGATCTGCTCGATGCCCTCGAGGCCGACGAGACTCCGACCGAGGAAGAGGCTGCCCGCATCAAGGAACTCATCGCTGCGCTTGGCGGGTAGCCGACGATCGGGCCGGTGGGCTTGCTCTGTAGCGGCTAGCCTGGTGGCGATTGGCCTCTCCCACGATGCCGGATCGCCTGATGACGCTGACGCAACACATCGACCGGTGGAGCAGCAACGGTGCTCGCCCGGAGTGGTCGCGATCCGCGGCGGCCCGGCCGCTCATTGCCGCCGCACTCGCGATTTCGCTGCTGCTCGGCGGAGCGTTTGTGTCGATCGGCAGGCTTCATTCGTCGCCGTCGGACTACCTCGACCATCCCGACCATGCGGTCACCGACGACCAGAGCAAGGCGGAAGTCGTCGAGCCGGCCAAAGAAATCGTCACGATCGGCAGGCTGCAGAAAGCCGCGGCGGGCTACATGCTGATGTCCTGCAGAAACGAACATGATCCGCCGTATCAGGGCGCGATCTACCTGACCTTTACGGTGCCCGCCGATGTCCGCACCGATCGCTACTTCCAGGGCATCGCGGCCGCCATGTCCGCTCAGGGCTGGCACGAGGGCTTAGAGCCCACCCAGCGGGTGTACGGCAAAACCCTCTACAAGGACGGCGTCACGGCCATCATCTATCGGGACAGCGATTACCCGACCCTGGGCGTTGCGCGCCTCTACGGCCAATGCCGCAATGTCAGTGATCATCGCACCGACACGACGGCGTGGACCGATATCAGCGACCAATTCGGTCGAGCTCGCTAGGCCGGGTCTCGCCTATGTTTTGATCGCCCGCGACCGCGCCCGCTCGTCAGCGTGCTCCAACTCTGCGGAGGTGAGCACGATCGCGTCCGGACCGGGAAAGACAGTCGCTTCTTGGCTGGTGCCGTTCCACCGCACCACGTACGGCGGCGACCCATCCGCTGACCGCACCTCGGTGATCAACCCGCGGTGGTCTGGCTGTGCAACTGTCGTACCCTTGATGACCAACCAGTCACCAACCTGGGCCTTCATCGCACACTCCCTTTCCATTGCTCCATGTCGATTGTGCGCGTGCCATTTGGCTACGGGAAGGGGAGGCGGGCAACCAATTCCGCGCTTCGCCCAGCGGTAAGCGGACGCTACAAAAACACTGCGCGTGACGGTGGGTGGCCGTCACGCGCAGTGTATTGATATCTGGTCTCAGGCAGCCCCGCCGCTCGCACCCAACGCGCCCTGCACGTCAGGCTTCATGGCGTTGAGCTGGGCACCCCAGTACTCCCAGCTGTGGGTGCCGTTGTCGGGGAAGTTGAAGACGGCGTTGTGGCCGCCCGCGGCGTTGTAGGCGTCTTGGAACTTCAGGTTGCTGGTCCGGACGAAGCCCTCGAGGAACTCGGCCGGCAGGTTGGCGCCACCGAGTTCGGACGGCTTGCCGTTACCGCAGTAGATCCACAGCCGGGTGTTGTTGCCGACCAGCTCGGGGATATGCAGTGACGGGTCGTTGCGCTGCCAGGCCGGGTCGCTGGACGGTCCCCACATGTCCGCGGCCTTGTAGCCGCCGGCGTCGCCCATCGCAAGGTTGACCAGCGATGGCCCCATGCCCTGTGAGGGGTCCATCAAGGCCGACAACGAGCCGGCGTAGATGAACTGCTGCGGGTGGTAGACCGCCAAGATCAACGCCGACGACCCGGACATTGAGATGCCCACCGCGGCGCTGCCCGTCGGTTTGACGCTCTTCTGGGAGGACAGGTAACCCGGCAGCTCGCTGGTCAGGAACGTTTCCCACTTGTAGGTCGTGCAGCCGGCCTTACCGCAGGCGGGGTTGTACCAGTCACTGTAGAAGCTGGATTGCCCGCCGACCGGCATGACGACCGACAGCCCGGATTGGTAGTACCACTCGAAGGCTGGAGTGTTGATGTCCCAGCCGTTGTAGTCGTCCTGGGCGCGCAGGCCGTCCAGCAGGTACAGCGCGGGCGAGTTGGCCCCGCCGCTCTGGAACTGAACCTTGATGCTGCGGCCCATCGCAGCCGACGGCACCTGCAGGTATTCGACCGGCAGACCCGGCCGGGAGAACGCCCCTGCGGTCGCTGCCCCACCGAAAAGGCCGACGAGGCCCGGCAGAGCGGCGGCCGCAACGGCGGCGACCGTTAGTCGCCGCACCCAGCCGCGCATTTTCTCGCTCACGTCTGTCATACCTGTGCCCCTTCAGTGTGTGCCGTCGGTCACCTCGGCAAAACTTACCTTGTGGGAAGCCGGTATGTCGATCAGGACGCGAAAACATCTCGATTCTGTATCGGCAACGACGCTGACACGGTCCACCGCGTAAATCGCAATGGGCACTCGACAAGGGTTTTAACGGATTCGACGAACGGCACTGCGACGGGCGCGCCGGGGCGCCTCGGCTTTCGGCACCCAATCCGCTAAAGTTTCACCGCCTCGCGTAGGCTCGCCCGGGATAGGCCGACGAAGACCACGTTGTCCCGGTCCATTCCGGCGCTCGCGAAACACCGTGTCAGGTTTAGACCCGTCGCGCGTGGCGCCGGTGGCTTTCGGGCACGATTGAGGTGCGAATTTGGATACGGTACTTGGGCTTTCGATGACCCCGACCATCGTCGGGTGGGTCTTGGTCGACGGACACGAGGCAGACGGCAGCATCTTGGACCACGACGATCTCGCGGTGCGTACTGGCGGAGGAATGCGCGCAATAGACACCGCGAAACGGGTGGCGGCTGCCGTGTTTCGAGCACAGGAGGTGGCGGCCGCCCTCGATCGGCGGGTGCATGTCATCGGTGTCACGTGGAGCGACGACGTGGCCGCTGAGGCGGCGCTGCTGTTGGAGTCGTTGACCGGCGCCGGCTTTGACAACGTCGTACCGGTTCGGTCGACACAAGCTGCAGAGACCTTGGCGCGCGGACTAGCACCCGTGATCGGCTACGACAAGACCGCAGTGTGTGTCATCGAGGGCGACTCGACCACCGTCGTGATGGTCAGCGTCTCCGGTGAAAAAACACGTACGGCCGTCAAACATGTGGGCGGCGGCGCTGACGGCCTGCTCCAGTGGCTGACAACCATCTTCAACCGAAGGTCGTGGCAGCCGCGGGGCGTTGTCGTCGTCGGCTCGGATGCGGAACTGGATTCGATCTCGTGGCAGCTCGAAGATGCTTTACCTGTACCGGTTTTCGCGCAAAATGCCGCGCACCTGGCCTTGGCGCGGGGCGCGGCACTGGCGTCTGCTCAGAGCACTGAGTTCACCGCGGCCGATGTGATCGAGTTGTCGCCAACCGATCCGGCGCAGCTGCAGCCACGGCCATCGTCATCTGCCGGGGCATTGACGGTGTTGATTGCCGGCGCGCTGACCTTCGTGACTTCTTTGTCACTGGCCGTCGGTTTACGTGTGATACCCGACAAGGGCTCCCGACCGGTCGACCGGGTCGCCCACAGCTCGCCGACGCCGCACATCGCGCAAGCACCGGCTCCGCCCCCGGCCCAGGCGGTGACCCCGGTTGTGCAGGCGCAGCCAACTGTGCACGCCGCGCCGCCATCACCGAAGCCCTCAGTCGCATCGCCGACCGCCGAGCCGCAAAGC
>NZ_DASRBZ010000071.1:0-2649 GCF_035653355.1 Mycobacterium sp.
GGCCTAGTCGACAGCATCCCTAAGGGCAAGCTCAGCCAATTGCTCGACGAGGCGTTCAAGGGATTTAACGGTGCCGGCTACGATTTCGGATCGCTGTTCGACTCAGCGTCGCGGCTCTCCCGCGACCTCAACGGCGTCGCCGCCCGTGCGCGAACCCTTAACGAGGACACCGCGCCGTTTCTGGACTCGCAAGCACAGACCACCGATGCGATCCGGCTGTGGGCCCACAGCCTTGCCGGAGTCACCGACCAGTTAGTGACCGATGACCGGCAGGTGCGTAACCTGCTGGAAAAAGGGCCCGGTGCCTTGGACGAGGCCTCTCGGCTGTTCGAGCAGATCAAACCGACATTGCCGCTGTTGCTGGCCAACCTCGGCACCGTCAGCGAGATCCTGATGACCTACCATGCTTCGCTGGAGCAAGTTTTGGTGTTGCTGCCACCGTTCGTGGCCGCTATCCAATCGTTTGCTCCCCCGAAAAACCCAACCGGGTTGGCCCGCGGCGACTTTGTACTCAGTGTCAGTGATCCGCCGGCATGCACCGTCGGTTTCCTACCACCCAACCAATGGCGCTCGCCGGCCGACCTGACGATACCCGATACGCCGGACGGCCTGTATTGCAAACTGCCGCAGGATTCACCGGTCGCGGTTCGCGGCGCCCGTAACTATCCATGCATTAGGCATCCCGGAAAGCGTGCGCCGACAGTCGAAATCTGTGACAGTGACAAGCCATTCGAACCGCTGGCGATGAGAGAGCATATATTTGGGGCCTACCCCCTGGATCCGAACCTGCTTGCACAAGGCATCCCGCCCGATGACCGGGTGAACTTCTTCCGCGACAGGATCTTCGGACCGGTGGAGGGAACACCCATGCCGCCAGCATTGCCTCCCCCGCCGGGATCGCCTCCTGCGCCGGCATCAGCGGCTAGCGCTCAGAGCCCGTCGGTCAACATACCACCCGCGGCCCCGCCGGGGGCTCCGCCACTAGCGCCGATGGACGTTCCGGATGCGGCCCCGCCACCTCCCGGCGCTGGAAGCGGCGGGCCGCAGGCAGCTCCAAGTTCCTTCGGCAGCAAGGGTACTCACCAGGGCCCGTCGGTGGTCGTCACCCACTACGACCCGGCGACCGGCCGGTATGTTACACCCGACGGAAAGACCTATCGGCAGACCAACCTCGTGAAGGGGGCGGCCCCCAAGACTTGGCAGGACATGCTTCGTGCGTGAAGGCGGGCAGATCAGCTCAGCGCCGGTCAGGATATTTTGTCCAGCCTGAACGGCATCTGAACCACGAGCCACCTGTTTATACCGCAGGCGCCGCTCGGGCCGACGGTCTTGTCCAGACCAGCCAGTGTTTGCGACCCGGTGTCTACTGAGCCGTTGGCCCGGGCGACCATGCCGTCGGGGCCGACGGGAACGAAACTGAATGTCTGGCGGCCGGTGACCGCGGTGCCGTCGGGGCACGCTTCCCAATGCGGCACATCGCGTTTGACGTACCACAGCTGTCCGTCATGCGTGTATAGCGGTGCGCTCCAGCCTTGGTCGCTCGTCACCTGACCGCTGCAGTCTTGGGCGGTCTGGCACGAGGACGTGATCGTCCATGTGCTGCGCACCGTCGCCTCGTCGTGAAACACCTCGTTGGTCTTGGCCCACTCGCCGACTGATGTGGCGACGTACGTCCCATTGATCCCGTTGCCGTCCGCTCGGGCTGACGGTGCCGTGCCCAAACCGCCGATCACAACAGAAGCCATCACAGTTGCACTGGAGACTGCGCCGATTGTACGGCTCATTGGACGCATCACGTGCTCCTCGACGCGCTACAGTTTTTTGCCGAATGCCTACGAGCGGTTCTGCGTTCCCGCATTCTCAAGCGCTGAGAGTAACACCGTACCCGCCGGTAGTGCGCCGATTCGCGCCATTGAGCTGGCAGCGGCTTTCACACGGCGTCGAACTTCGCTATGAGCCAGGAACCGTTGACCTTCGTCAGCGTCACCTGAACGCTGCTTCCGGTTTTCACCGGTTGCGGTTTGTCCTTGCTCGCCGTTTTCTGATCGATGAAGACCAGCACGACAGCTGAATTCGGATGTAGCTCTGATACGGCGGCTTTAACCACGCGGACCCTCGTGGTGAGTCCCCGCTGGGCCGCCGGCGCCACGATCTGTTCGGTGAACCGCTTGTAATAATCCTGAAAGTCGTCGGTGAGGCGCGACTTCGCATTGGCAAAATCGCTGCCCAGGCTGTCAGGCGAGTACGACAGCAGCGCCACCGCACCTTCCGACGCAGCCCTGACGGCATCGTCTGCTGTCGCTTTGTCGGTTTGCTGATCCGGACGGTATTGAAAGAAAAACAAGCCAACGGCCAACCCGGTGGAGGCAAAGACGAGAATCAGCAACAGAATTGGACGCCACTGGGCGATACAAGCGCGAATCCAGCGCCGGCTCAGCCCAATTAGGCGGCGATGCACCGACCCCGCGTCGGATCGAGTTGCTACGGCGTCGATTGGTGAATCGTCGTCGATCGTCACGGTAGGAACTCGACTCTGGACATTTTGAGCTGTCCGGCGTCCCTTTGGAGATTCATAATGATTCGCCACGACCGCGGCGGCGGTTTGGTCTTGTCGGGATTGATGACCTCGGCTTTTGCCGTAACAAGGAC
>NZ_DASRBZ010000072.1:0-2027 GCF_035653355.1 Mycobacterium sp.
CTCGCGGAAATGGTGCGGATAGTTGTTGGCCGCCTTCTTCAGCCGCTTGATCAGCCGGTACACGAAGTACGACCCGTTCTCGATGCTCGCCACTCGCAGTTTCGGATGACGGGTGAACACGCCATGCACGATCATCGAGGCCATCGTGTCATGGATCGCGCGATCATCAAGCAGCACCACATCCAAAGGGTCCTTGGCGCCGAAACCCTCGAAGGTCGACTTGCCGCCCCACATCGCGGCGATCTGCAGATAGCCGCTGTCGCTGAGATGAAAGCCCACTGGCACGCCCGCCTCGGCCAGCCGGGCCCACACCGGATCGTGGACCGGATCGCCCAACGACCGCGGTTTGACCACACCCGGCACGGGAGCCGGGCGCACCAACACCAGCTTGGCGCCGCGCGCCAACACGAATTCCACTTCGTCGACCGCTTTTTCGGGATCGGCCAACGAGATGATCGGCGCCGCGATGATCCGGTGGTCGGGCCGATCGAAACCCCAATCCTCGTCGAGCCACAGGTTGAATGCGTGCACCGATGCCATCGTCGCCTCGATGTCGTGTTTGAGCGCTTCCTCGACGCCGCACGCGAACGTCGGCAACATGAACACCGTTTCGATGCCCTGGCTATCCATCACCGCGATACGGGCGTCGCGGTTTTGGTACTCCGGGTGATCCTCCAGCCGTTCGACTTTCATCAGCGAGGCCGGGTCGACACCCTCAGGAACCTCGCCGCGGAACAGCAGGTCAAGACAGCCCGGCACGATGATCGGGTCAAAGGTGGGATTGGGGATGAAGTGGTTGACCCGCTCACCGATGACGGCATAGGTGTGCTTGCCGTCGGTGAGCATCTGAACGCCGCGGCGCTTGAACTTCTTGTCCAGATGGCGGGTGAAAGCATCCAGTGGCTCGTAGTAATGGTTGTCGACGTCAATCGGTTTGTAGTCCAAGCTCGTCATGGTCATCCTTTCGGTACCGCACGCGCTATTGCCCCGCTAATCACTCGGATGAGCCCAGTCCCGGGAAGTTTGGTGCTCGTTTTTCAAAGAAGCTGGTAATGCCCTCGATGACGTCGGGCCGCAACAGCGACGCGTGGAGCAATGCCTGGGCCCGCGCGGTCGCGTCATCGACGTCTCGTGTGGCGTCGCCATAGGCCTGCCGCTTGATGACGGCCATCGAAGCCGGCGAGCAGTGTCGCGCGATGTCCTCGGCGTATTCCAGAGTGCGTGCCATCAACGCTTCCGGCTGGACCACTTCCTTGACCAGACCAAGCTCGGCCGCCTCCTCGGCGAGAAACGTGCGCCCGCTCAACAACAGGTCGAGTGCGACGCCCCAGCCGGTCAGCCGCGGAAGGATCCACGAGACGCCGTACTCCGCAATGAGGCCCCGACGCGCAAACGATGCGGCGAACTTCGCGCCGGCGGCGGCGAACCGCACATCACACATCAGCGCGAGAGTGAACCCGATACCCACACATGAGCCGTTGACGGCCGCGATCACAGGCTTGCGCAAAGTGGTCAGGAAATGGGGTTGCCGTTCGCCGACCAACTCGCTCAGGGTCCGCTCGTCGGTGTCCTCCAGCGACTTGCCAACCATTTCCATCGAGCCCAGCTGGGCACCCGCGCAAAAGGCCTTGCCGCTACCGGTCACTACGAGTACCCGGACAGCCGGATCCTGGTCGGCGCGCTGAAGGCTCGAATAGAAGGGGCGAGCAATGTCGCCGCCCCACGTGTTGAGCCGCTCGGGCCGGTTCAGGGTCAGCACCGCGACACCGCTGTCGGTCAGCTCATAGCGCACCGCGTCGTCTTGATCGGCGGGGGCGCCGGCCGCAGCAGCGACGTCGTCGGCGGTGCTCATCGCAGCGTCTCCTCAATCCCGGGCCCGCTGACACCAGCGTCTTTGTACCCATACTGTATACCTATCGGTACAGCATTCCGCAACTAGGTCGACTATGGTGCGATCAGCCCCAGGCGACGATAGGCATTCTTGATCTGTTCCCTGGCCGCCGCAGGCAATTCGGCCTGCGGAGGCC